>DATADW010000183.1:0-1624 GCA_036258335.1 Acidimicrobiia bacterium | reverse complement strand
AGTCCTTTCCCACGGTTGGATCTCCGGTTAGTCTGGCACGCCCGCCATGGGCGTACGCGTAGGGCCTGGCCGAGCGGGACGGGCCTGGCACGGGCTACCGGGATTTCGGTGGGCAGCCAGGCACTACCGGCGTCGCCGGTTGGACAGTGTGCCCACTCCGGTAGCGTTCTGACGTACCCCGGGTTGCCGCCGGAGGGTGGTGTACACCCGGGATGTCGCCCTGCGGGGCGGGGTACGGACCTGGATCGTCGTCGCGAGGGGGACTGTGCGGTGCGAGTGACCGGTACGGGACACGCCAGCATGCGGATCGACACGGCTGCCGGCAGCATCTTGTGTGATCCGTGGGTCAATCCGGCGTATTTCGCCTCATGGTTTCCGTTCCCGGACAACTCCCAGCTCGACTGGGAGAGCCTCGGCCAGGTCGACTACCTCTACGTCTCGCACCTGCACCGCGACCACTTCGACCCGAAGAACCTGCGCGAGCACGTCAACAAGGACGCGGTCGTGCTGCTGCCGGACTACCCGGTGCCCGACCTGCAGCGCGAACTCGAGAAGGTGGGCTTCACGCGGTTCTTCGAGACGACGGATTCGGTCAAGCACCGCGTCAGCGGACCCAAGGGCGACCTCGACGTGATGATCATCGCGCTGCGCGCCCCCGCCGACGGCCCGATCGGTGACTCCGGTCTGGTGGTCGATGACGGAGAAACGGTGTGCTTCAACATGAATGACGCACGCCCCGTCGATCTCGACGTGCTGCACGCGGACTTCGGCCATGTCGACGTGCACATGCTGCAGTACTCGGGCGCGATCTGGTACCCGATGGTCTACGACATGCCCGCGCGGGCGAAGGAGGCGTTCGGCACCCAGAAGCGTCAGCGCCAGATGGACCGATGCCGTCAGTACATCGCGCAGGTCGGTGCGACGTGGGTGGTGCCGTCGGCCGGCCCGCCGTGCTTCCTCGATCCTGAACTGCGTGACCTCAACGACGACCACGGCGACCCCGCCAACATCTTCCCGGACCAGGCGGTCTTCCTCGACCAGATGCGGACGCACGGCCACGACGGCGGCCTGCTGATGGTTCCCGGGTCGACAGCGGATTTCACTGGGCCGCAATTGAACTCGCTGACCCACCCGATTCCGGATCCAGAGTCCATCCTCACCACCGGCAAGGCCGCCTACATCGCCGACTACGCCGAGCGGATGGAATCGGTGCTGGCCGCGGAGAAGGCCAGCTGGGCACCCGCGTCCGGTGAACCCTTGCTGGAGCCGCTGCGGATCGTGCTCGAGCCGATCATGCTGCAGAGCGATCAGATCTGCGACGGCATCGGCTATCCGGTCGAGCTGCGCCTCGGCGCCGAAACCGTGGTCCTGGACTTCCCGAAACGCGTGGTGCGTGAGCCGATTCCGGACGAGAAGTTCCGCTACGGGTTCGCGATCGCGCCGGAGTTGGTGCGCACGGTGCTGCGGGACAACGAGCCGGACTGGGTGAACACCATCTTCTTGTCGACGCGCTTTTCGGCGTGGCGGGTCGGTGGCTACAACGAGTACCTGTACACGTTCTTCAAGTGCCTGACCGACGAACGGATCGCCTACGCCGACGGGTGGTTCGCCGAGGCGCACGACG
>DATADW010000182.1:0-2061 GCA_036258335.1 Acidimicrobiia bacterium | reverse complement strand
AAACCCCGAACATGGAGAAGCCCGGCGAGGCCTGCGGGGTCTTCGGCGTATACGCCCCCAATCAGCGAGCAGCTCACCTCATCTACTTCGGGCTGTTCGCCCTGCAGCATCGGGGCCAGGAGTCGGCGGGGATGTCGGTGTCGGACGGGGAAACGGTCACCGTGGTCAAGGACCTCGGGCTGGTGGCCCAGGTCTTCGATGAGCGTTCGCTGTCGGCCCTCCCCGGGCACCTCGGCATCGGGCACACCCGCTACTCCACAACGGGATCCAACCTGTGGGAGAACTCGCAACCTGCCTTTCGGCAGGTCGGCAGCGTCGGGGTGGCTCTCGGCCACAACGGCAACCTGACCAATACGGCCCGGTTGGCTGCGCTGGCCCCCGACTGCCCGGGCACCACCGACTCCGAGTTGATGCTCGACGCCATCGCCGCCGCCGTCGAGGACGAGCGCTCTGACGGCCGGGGCCTGGAGAGCGCCCTCGTCGCCACCCTCTCCAAGTTCGAGGGCGCCTTCTCGCTGGTCGTCATGGACCAGGGCAGGGTCATCGGGGTACGCGACCCTCACGGGTTCCGCCCTCTCTGTCTGGGACGACTCCCCGGCGATGGCTGGGTGCTCGCCTCGGAGACGGCGGCGCTCGACCTGGTTGGCGCCGCCTATGTGCGCGACGTAGAGCCTGGCGAGATGGTCGTCATCGATGCCACTGGCATCCGCAGCGTGCGCCCCTTCGAGGTTTGCGAGCCCCGGTTGTGCCTGTTCGAGTTCGTCTACTTCGCCCGGCCCGACTCGCTGCTCTACGGCCAGTCGGTCCAGGCGGCCCGGCAGCGGATGGGGCGGATGCTGGCCGAGGAGACGCCGGCGGAGGCCGACGTGGTAGTGCCGGTTCCCGAGTCGGGCATACCGGCGGCGCAGGGCTTTGCCGCCCACAGCGGGATCCCCTATACCGATGGGCTGGTCAAGAACCGGTACATCGGCAGGACCTTCATCGAGCCTTCCCAGTTGCAGCGTGACAGGGGTATCAAGCTCAAGCTCAACCCCATCCCGGCCACCCTCGCCGGGAAGCGGGTGGTCCTGGTAGACGACTCGATCGTACGAGGCAGCACCACCCGCCAGCTCGTCGCCATGACCCGTGAGGCGGGGGCGGCGGAGGTCCACCTCAGGATCTCCTCGCCTCCATACCGCTGGCCCTGCTTCTACGGCATGGACACCTCGGACCGCTCTCAATTGCTCGCCGCACGGATGTCGGTGGTGGAGATAGCCGACTACCTCGGGTGCGACAGCCTCGCCTACCTCTCGCTCGAAGGCCTGCTCGCCGCGACCGAAGTCGCCGAGGCCGGTTTCTGCACCGCCTGTCTCAGCGGCGACTACCCCACTTCGATCGACCTCGAAGCGGGCAAGTTCGTCCTGGAGCAAGCCCCCGCCTGATGGCTTCGTATCGGACGGCCGGCGTCGATCTCGCCGCAGCCGACCGCCATGTCGACGCCATAGCCGACCTGGTCACCGCCACCTGGGGTAGTGACGTCGTCGGCGGATTCGGAGGGTTCGCCGGCGGCGTCGAGCTGCCTCCCGGGTACCAGCGCCCGGTACTCATGCTCACCACCGACGGCGTGGGAACCAAGCTCGAACTGGCGGGGCGCACCGGTCGCTGGGATGGGGTGGGGCACGACCTGGTCGCCATGTGCATCGACGACCTCGCTGCAACCGGGGCGACCCCTCTCGGGCTGGTCGACTACATGGCGGTGGGGAGGCTCGAGCCCGACCGCGACCGGGCCGTGGTGGCCTCGGTGGCTGCGGGATGCGCCCTCGCTGGCGTGCCGCTGCTCGGAGGTGAGACAGCCGAGCACCCCGGAGTGATGCCACCCGACCAGGTCGACCTGGCCGGAGCGGCGCTTGGGGTGGTGGAACGGGACGATCGCATCGACGGATCCGCCATCCGCCCCGGCGATGTCATCATTGGTGTCGCCAGCCCCAACCTGCGGAGCAACGGTTTCTCGTTGGTGCGAGCCATCATCGGCGAGCGCAACCTCGATGGGCCCTTCCCCGGAGATGACCGCACCTGGGCGGA
>DATADW010000181.1:0-1806 GCA_036258335.1 Acidimicrobiia bacterium | reverse complement strand
GGTGGCGCTCCGGACGCCGATCCATCCCATGGAGGAGTAGGCGTAGCTCGTCGAGGACCGCGATTCGGGAACGATTTGACCGAGGACCCCGCCAATAGAGTCCAGGCCTTGCAGCCCACGGTGAATCGCGCCCACACGGTTGGGTCCGGGCGGGTCGTGGTGTCCGACGGCACCAGACACCCTTCCCACGGCCGGTCGTAGCCCGTAGACTGGCGCCGCTCAGGCTGCGGTACCTTGGGCGGCAGGCAACGGTTCACATCTGCACGAGGGGATGCGATGCGACGGGCGCGACTGCTCATCGGCCTTGCGGCGACTGCGCTGATCCTGGCCAGCCTTCCTGGTGCGGCCGGTGCCGCGGATCCCGCCTTGGTTTCGATCGGGGACGTCAGCGTCACCGAGCCATCGACTCGCAATGGCACCGTCGGCATCGAGCTGCCGGTCACCGTGCATGGCGGAGCGGCGTCGACGGTCACCGTCGGCTGGGAGACGGTCGGCGGCAGCGCTGGACTCACGGACTACGTCAATGCGAGTGGTTCGCTGGTCATCCCTGCCGGCGCGGCGGGCGGCGCGATCGCGGTCGACATCCGGACCGATCGTGAGAGCGAACCCGCCGAGACGTTCACTGTCCAGATCACGTCCGTCTCCGGCGCGAGCGCGGCCGATCCCAGCGGTCAGGTCACGATCCGACCGACTGCCTCGGGCCTGAGTGTCGGCGACGTCATCCTGGTGGAGCCGGATGGCGGGCTCCTCGGGGTCGCTTTCCCGGCAACCCTCGGAGGTCCGGCGAACAAGGCGGTCTCGTTCGGGTGGCAACTTCGCTCCGGGACCGGCGCGGTTGGGGTGGACGCGCCGGCCGCCTCGGGCACGGGGACGGTCCCGAAGGGCTCGATGGGCGCGCTCATCCGGATCCAGGCCGCCGGCGACATCGCGGTCGAACCCGATGAGACGCTCGAACTGGTGATCACCTCGGTCTCGAATACCTCGCTGGCGGACGGCCTTGGCGTCGTGACGCTGCGCAACACCGACGTTCCGCCACCGCCGACTCCGAGTCCGACGCCAAGTCCATCCCCCATGCCGACCCCGACCCCGACGCCGACGCCCACACCGCTCCCGACACCGGTCCCGACACCCACGCCGGCGCCGTTCGATTGGCAGCCCCCGGCCGGTTCGATCCCGGCCGCCGGCACGGTCATCTACCTCGAAAGCAGCCCCGGTGACTACATCGGTCAGGGCCTCACGTACCTGTACACGCAGGCGGACGCCGTGATCGGCGCGAATGCAGTCGGGAATGAGGTCGACTTGTTCGTCGACGGCGACGAGGGCTGGCGCCTGCAGTTCAGCGAGCCCGACCCCGGCACGGCCGTGGTGACCGGTGCCTGGGACGACGTGGGTCGCCACCCGTTCACCAACCCCGGCCTGTCGTTCACCGGCGAGGGCCGGGGCTGCAATCAGCTGCTCGGACGCTTCGTCGTCGACGAGGTCTCGTATGGGATGGGCATGATGCTGACCCTCACGGTGCGTTTCGAGCAGCGCTGCGAGATCACCGGATCGCCGTTGCGCGGGTACGTGCGCTACGACTTCCTGGATCCGACCGCGCCACCGCCTCCGGGTGACGCGGCGGCATTCGGGTGGTCACCGCTGCCTGGCGCGGTGCCCGACACCGGGGACTATTTCTACTTCGAGTCCAGCCCGGGCGACTACATCGGCCAGGGCAGGACGGAGCTGTACACGCCGGCTGATTCGACCCTGGTTCCCGACTGGTGGGGGAGGACGTTCCAGTTCTTCGTTCAAGAGAATGGAACCGGC
>DATADW010000180.1:0-6431 GCA_036258335.1 Acidimicrobiia bacterium | reverse complement strand
CTTGGGAACCGGCGGGCTCGACGGTTGGATCGGGTGCTCCATGACGGCACAAACCTTCGATGGCTACCGGTCCCTTGGGGGCCAGCAGTTCTACGGCGGCCGGGATTACCTGGTAGGAGGCGGCGACCTCTTCGCTTGGGTTTCGTCGACCTCGCGCTGGTGGATCGAGTACCGCCAGCAGGAGGCGATGTTTGGGGAGCCTGACCGGTTGGTGATCATGGTGTGTTCAAAAGGTGGCCGAGCGCCCACCAACGCCGCGATGGAGGCGGTGCTCCAGGTAGCCGAGGCCGAAGCACCGGGTGCGGAGATCGTTGTGATGGGGCAGCCTGGTTACGTCGAGGGGCACCTCTGTGGGTTGATAGCTCCCACGCTCGACCAGCAGGAAGTGGTACTTGTCGCCCAGCAGGCCGTGGTGTCTCATGCTGTGGCGTTGGGAGCGACACCCGGCCCGGTGCTCCCGCTCCTCGGCCCGACCACCACCCGGGACGCGTGTCACGCCAATGCGGCCGGACTGATCCTGCTCGGCCAGGCGATGATCGACTGGACCGGGGCATAACGCATCGGAGGGTGTTGGCATCGCCGCTCCTCGTTAGCCGTTAAGCGTGGATCGCGTCGAGGGTGATTCGTCGGGCGTGGATCCGGCAGATGATTCTGGTCTCGCGCGCCTGCTGTTCATCTTGGTAGCAGAAGCCGTAGTAGCGGGGATATCGGGTGTACCTGCGGGTCAGGGCATCGAGGTGTTCGAGGGCACCATCTCTGATTAGTTCGGCATCGCCGCGGATTTGGATGAAACGGGCCGTGTTGTCTGGGTCGACGACGAGCAGGCTGACTTTGGGGTTGCCGAGCAGGTTTCGGCCCTTTTGACGTTGCAGCGTGGTGTTGACCCGGGCGCATGTGCCGTCGGTGTCGATCCACATCAGGCTCGACTGGGGCTGGCCATCGCTGCCCATGGTGGTGAACACTCCGTGGATCGTTCGAGCCAGCAGATCGAGGTGGGAGGCGGGGATCGGTAGCCCCTGGGGCGCGACGAGGCTGGTCATCGTCCGTCTTCTCGCTCGGTCGCGTCGAGGGCGACGACACGGGTAGGGCGGATCCGGCACAGGATCGGGATTTCGGTCTCCGCAAAACGCGCCGGGATCGCATCGCCGAAGTAGCGCATGGGCCGTCCGGCGTACTTGGATGCGAGGGCGTCGAGGTGCTGGGCGGCGCCCTCCTCGGTCATCTTCACGACGGTGCCCCGGACTTCGAGATAGCGGAGCGGCTGACGTGGGTCGAAGCAGAGAAGGGTGACCCGCGGGTTGCGGCGCATGTTGCGCTCCTTGGCGAAGCCGCGCATCGTGTTGATGCGCACGAACTCGCCGTCGAAGTCGCACCACACGACCGAGGTCTGTGGGTAGCCGTCGCTTGTCACCGTCGTCAAGGCGGCGACCGGCGGGCACTCGACGAGGTCGCGGTGCGAGGCAGGGATCTCGTCGGGCGCGTGGTGACCGAGCAGGCCGATGATGCGTACCGGTCCGTCATTTCCGTCCGACATCGGCCTCAGGACCCAGAGCAACGATTACGTGATCTGTCTGTGCGGTGGTGCCGGCCGGGGCCGCTACAGAGGACAGCCACCGCGTATCGGACATGAAGTCCCGGAGGGTTTCCATGACTTCGTCTGACTGCTCGGATTGCGGGTTGTGGCCAGCACGTTCGATTATCTGCAGGCGGGTGTTGGGGATTCGCGCCGCCAGTTCGAGCTGATGCTCCGGCGGGAACAAGAAATCGTCACGCCCCGCCATCACCAGCGTCGGGACCTTGATCTCGCCGAGGCGGTCCATCACGGTCCAGCCCTTTGCCAGGTGGCGGCCGGCGAAGATGAGCGCCTCCGGTCGCAGCTTGGAGCGCCACTCGCCGCGGATCAGATCGCGCAAAGTCAGCCTCAGGCTGGGGTGGTGGGAGTAGGCGGGCCCGATCCGCATCAGGATCGGGAGCATCTCGTGGGGCGCGAACTCGCCGTTGAACCAGCGCCGGACTAGCTCAACCTTCTTGGGGCTGAAACCGCGCTCGGCGAGGAGCGCCGCCGCGTTCTGTTGCGACCACCAACTGTCGCCGCCGGTATCGAGCAGCACGAGGTGCGACAAGCTGTCGGGATAGCGCAGCGTGTACTCGAGGGCGACGTGGCCTCCAAACGAATGGCCCAGCACCGCCCACTTCTCGAACCCCAGCCTTTGGCGCAGCGCCTCGGCGTCGGCGGTCAGATTGTCCCAGGTCATGGACGAAACGGGAGCGCCCACCGAGCGTCCGTTGCAGCGGTGGTCGTAGAAGACGAGGGTGAACTGGTCCGCGCAAACCCGGAACGGTGCCAACGTCCAGTGATCCGCCCCCGGGCCACCGTGCATGAGCAACAGCGGGTAGCCCTGTCCGAGGACTTCGACGAAGAGGGACACATCGCGAATCGGCATCGTCGTCATGGCCTTGCCCTTTCGACGAAATTGACTCTGCGCCGATTTCGAGGGGGGAAACAGAGCCGAATGACCCACCCAACGGGCCGGTCATCCCCCAGCAGGTGCGAGGCAGCCGCCAGTAGGTCCGAGATCTGGCCTGGTAATGACGATGTCTGTGAGGGCGCCGGCGGTCAGCCGAATCGATCGACAAGTAGGCCGTGGCGAAGCGCCCGGTCGCTCACAGTAAGCGTGTCGCGATCCAGCTTCCTCATCACCGTCGAGACGATGCAGGCTCCTGCCAGGATTATGTCGGCGCGCTGCGGTTGAAGACCGACGATGGAACGCCGGGCCTCGGCATCCAGTGAGCGATACATCTCGATTTGCCGCATGATCTCGGCGTGGTCGAGGACCGTCCCTTGGACCGCGTCCGGATCGTAGGTCGCAAGGGATTTGCTGACGGCGGTGATGTTGGTCACGGCGCCGCCCATGGCTACGAGATGATCCGGTGGTGGGCGGCCGTCTATGCGGGACAGGTCGTTGGATATGGCAGCGAGGGCCTCGTCGAGGACCTCGAGCCCAACCACTCCGTCGAGCCTGAAGCGTTCGGTGAAACGGACCGCACCAACCTCGACGCTGAAGCGTTCGGCGACCTCAGGACCTCTACCGAAGGTGAACTGGGTGCTTCCGCCCCCAGTGTCAAACACGACGAGAGAGCCTTCACCCAGCCCGAGGCCGGCCTGCACCGCAAGGTAAGCGAGCCGGCCCTCCTCCTCCCCCGAGATCACCTCGATGGTGATGCCGGTGCGTTCTTGAATTGCCTCGACGATTTCCGCTGCGTTCCGGGCCATCCGCAACCCGGCCGTGCCCACCACGGCGATCGCTCGGCAGTCATATCGCCTCGCCTCTTCGAGCATCACTGTGATCGCGGTCGCGGTGCGTTCCATCGGCTCGCGGGTGATCTCCCCATGCTGCTCCAGACCCTCGCCTAGGCGGGTCACCTCGGCGCGATCGACGACCTTCTTCCACGACGAGTCGTCGCCCAGCTCGGCGATGTGGAACTTGACCGAATTCGTACCGACGTCGATCACGGCGAAGCGGGTGGGGGTTTGATCGAGGACCGCTGCCAGTCCGCGTGGGTAACTGGTGTTGACGTACCCCCCCAGACCGATGGCGCGGACCGATGAGATGACTGCAGACGGGTCCGTTGCCTCGATGGCGATGGTCCGGATGGGTTCGCCGTTCACCTCGACATCGGAGACCTCCGCCATACAGCCACCCACCATGTAGCGGACCCGCCGTTTGTGCACCTCTACCGGGCGGAGGCGGCCATCTGGCTCGATCACCTCAGCAAGCAGTTGGTCGAGGGTGTAGGCCTCGCGGTTGAGTTGCGGCAGGTCGAGTCCGAGCGCCTCGAACATGTTCGAAACGTCGGTTGCCGAGAGGGGGAATCCGGTCTTCATCACCGGAATCCATTGCTCCAACCCGTCGGCATTGACCTCTTGTAGCACCTTGATGTCCATGAGGTCATCACGAATCTTGGCGCTGGCATCGCCGCCGGAAAGGAGGTACAACTCCTCGCTTTCTTGGACGCCTCCAGGAGTCAATGCAGCGAAGGCCGCTTCAGCCGGACCAAAGCGCATCCCGAACGTGCGCCACTCCCACCGTGGAACTATCGCAGCCACTCCCGAGCTCCTTCGCCGATGAGAGGTCGAGAATCCAGCATCCGCCGGACCGAAACGCCTTCAAACCTATCTGGATTGACAGTAGTTCGCTGCAATCAGCGCGTCACTTGTCTAGCCGGCGCCGGCCGCGGTTGTCGGCCCACGACGCCAGCGCAAGCAGCACATAGACGATCGAGAGCGAGATCGGAACCCACCGCTGCTCCGACTCCGTCACCGGGATCAGGATCGCGGAGACAACCGCGGCGCCGAGGAAGAATAGGGCACGCCGATCGATCACTCGAACGCTCCCACGACCAGTGTGATGGAGGATGGCCTCTGCGAGTCCGGCACGGTGACCGGATGTTCCTACACGCCGCCGGGGCGCCGCCAACCACCGGTCGATTCGAGGGTGTGCGCGGCGGCGATGGCTACGTGGTCCCGCCATGGCCGGGCAGCGAACTGGACACCGATAGGGAGACCGTTGGGGTCGCGACCGTAAGGGACGACCACCGCAGGCTGACCGGTGAGGCTGAAGGCGAGGGTGTAGGCGAATGAAACGTCCTCACCGTGTCTTGCTGCAGGACGCTCGGCCGCGGGGAGGAGCATGAGGTCGAAGTCCGCCATGAAACGGGCCATGTCGCGGCGGAACCGCCCCCAGCGGAAGCGGAACTCCTGGAGCTCACCCGCCGACAGCGAGGTTTCAGCGTTGGGCCGCCATGTTTCCAGGTCTTGGGATTCGGGGAGCGACCAGTAGGTCTGTGTGAGCGGCCACGCCTCGTCGAGTGTCTTCGGGCGCGCCTCGGTCAGGAGCGCACCGGCTTCTTGCAGGGCGGCGGCAGCATGCCTCACTGTGTCCGCTGTCTCTGGCGTCGGGTCGGCGTCCACTTGCTCGATCCACCAGGCGATTCGCAGCTTGCTCAGGTCTACGTCCCGCCAATCGCGCAACGGCACCGGGGCCACGCTCGGGTCGAGTCCGTCTTCGCCCGAGATGACACCGAGGGCAAGAGCCAGGTCCTCGACGCTGCGGGCGATTGGGCCGATGACGGTGCGCGGGTCGAGCATCGGTTCGATCACAGGGAAGTGCCCGGTCAGCGGGACAAGGCCAGTCGTCGGTTTGATCGTGGCCACACCGCACAGGTGCGCGGGCTGTCGCAGGCTTCCACCCGAGTCTGACCCCAGCCCGAGAGCCGATCCACCGGCGGCGACGATGGCCGCCTCGCCGCTCGAGCTTCCTCCCGGGGATCTGGTGAGGTCGTGGGGGTTGAAAGTGGGGCCGTAGACCTGGTTGTCGGCCATCACGTTCGTCTTCCCGAGGACGATGGCGCCCGCCTGCCGCAGCCGGGCAACAACCGTGGCGTCCTCGCTGGGAATCCGATTCCGGAACGCGGCGTCGCCGCCTGTGCAAGGTAGGCCGGCGACGTCGATCCAATCCTTGATCGTCACCGGCACCCCATGGAGAGGACCGAGAGTGGCCCCTCTGTCTCTCTGCGAGTCGGCATCGCGGGCGGCGGCGAGCGCGCTGTCGGCGTCGAGGGCGACGACTGCGTTGAGCTTCGGGTTGACCTGGGCGATCCGACTCAGGTGCGCCTCGACCAACTCGACCGAGGATATCTCACCGGACTTGGTGCGCCGTGCCAGTTCGTGAGCTGGTAGGAACTCGATGCGAGCGTCGTCCATCGTCCCGGGACAGTACGACCAGCAGACAAACGATGGCCGGGCTGGAAGAATCGGATCGCGGGCGAGGGCTGGAAGGACAGATGCGCAAGCTGATCGTGTGCAACATCGTTTCGCTCGACGGCTACTACTCGGGGCCGGGCGACGATGTCATGGTCATGCCGTTCGACCGGGGGTTCAGCGAGTACAACGCCGAGCGGCTGCGCGCCGCCGACACCGTCCTCCTTGGCCGGAAGTCCTTTGAGGGGTTCCGGAGCTATTGGCCCTCGATCGCCGACAACCCCGAAGCCGACCCGCTGGAGCGGGAGATCTCGCGTCTCAACAACGCCATCGAGAGGGTCGTCGTCTCCGACAGCCTGCCCGAGGACCTGACCGGACCTTGGAGCGACACCCGCATCGTCCGCAGGAACGAAGCCCATCGCGTGGTGGCGGAGCTAAAGGAAGGACCGGGCCGGGACATCTTGATCTTCGGCAGCCACGTCCTGTGGAATGACCTGCTTCCCCACGGATTGGTCGACGAACTGCACCTGATGATCGGGCCAGGCGTGCTCGGTGACGGTATCCGCGCATTCGAAACCCGGCCTCCCGTCTCGTTGCGCCTGATCGAGACCCGGACCTGGGACGGTTCCAGTCTTCTCCTCACCCGCTACGCCGTGGAGCCCGCCTAGCG
>DATADW010000179.1:0-23685 GCA_036258335.1 Acidimicrobiia bacterium | reverse complement strand
AACCCACCGACAACCGCCGACAGTCGATGGACGTGGGCGACCTTGCGCCAATCCGGGGAGCGGATCCCGCTGCGGTATGCGGATCCGCGCTTCTTTCCCACTATCCCCTCCAATCCCTCCGCCCCGACCGCCTCATAAAGGGCCTCACCGGCACCATCGATCTGGGCCGAGACAACCATCGGGGCGGGCAGGGAGAGGCTTGCCAACCGCTCCCGCCGATACTCCAGCGGCATACTGGTGAGGTCCTCGCCGTCGTGGATCAGGTCGAACACCATATAGCTCGCCGGCATACCTATCGACGCTCGCCTGCCGTCGGTCAGGTTCATCCGTGACTGCAGCATCTGGAACGACGGATGACCGCGATCGTCGAGCACCACGATCTCACCATCTAGGACGAGGGGTTGGCGCGGCCGGTAACCGGAGAGCTCCGGGTAGGTCGGCCCAACCTGACGGCCCCTCCTGCTGCGCACCGAAAGCATGTCACCGTCCCAGCACCACAGCGCCCTGACTCCGTCCCACTTCACCTCGAACAGCCAGTCGGGGTCGGTGAACGCCGCCGGCCACGCGCTGGCGAGCATGGGCTCGTATCGGGGGAGAGTCAACTTCTGCCGTCTGGTGCCGCCGCTCCATCCGCCAGCACCTGACGCACGAGACGGTTGACCAGAGCGCCGTCAAGGTCGTCTCGCCGGTCGCGCATCAGCTTCCCAATCACCTGTCCTGCCTGCTTTGCGTCGGTGGCTCCGAGCTCAGCAACCGTCTCCTCGACCAAGCGAAGAGTTTCCTCCTCGCCGAGGTGAGACGGGAGCCATCGGCTCAGGTAGGACACCTCGTAACCCAGCTTGGCAGCCATCGCCGCGCCCCGCTCCCCCGCCGCCAGGTACTCGCCCCTTGCCTTGTCCATCTTCTTCACGTAGGAACCGATGACCCGACGGTAGAGATCGTCGTCGACCTCGCCCTGGAACCCGCGCTCGGACCGGGCCACGGCAACCTCGGTCTCGATCTGGCGGATGACATCACGACGGTCGCGGTCCTGGGTGCGCATCGCATCGCGTAGTTCCGCGGCGAGCTCTTCCTTGATGGTGGGTCTCTCAGCCACGCCCCGCCGCCTCTCCGAGATGGGCGATGAGACCGATGGGATCGTTGCTGACGATCCCGCTGACCCCGGCTGCAGCAAGCAGCGATCCGAGGTCCGGGTCGTCGACAGTCCAGGCGATCAACTCCACGCCGGATTCGTGCGCCTCGAGGACCTTCGCTTCGGTGTTGTCGACCAACAGCGACCAATGGGCACCAACGACGGCATGACCCTCGCTCACCGCGTCCTCGATGGCGGCGCCTAGCACCCCCTGCTCGGGGACGATGAACCCGGTGCGCACCTCGGGCTCGGCGGCGAGCACCGCGGCAACGGTGCCGAGGTGGAACGAGGTGATGAGGTCGTTGGGGCGAGCCCGCCCGGCCACATCGATGGGGAAACCGTATGTGTTGTCGAACCCCGGCTCCCAAGGGTGGTGCTTGATCTCCAGGTTGAGCGGCACGGGACATGCCTCCAGCACCGATTCCAGGTCAGGCGGGCTCAAGCCGCCACCGAGGTCGACCCGGCGGAGAAGCTCCCATGGAGTCTCTGCGACGACCATGTCCCCCAGCACCGGGTCGTGGCTGAGCATCAGAACGCCATCGACGCTTCGCCGCACGTCGACCTCGACCATGCCGCAGATGGAACCTGCGGCGACGATCCCGGGAAGCGAGTTGTCCGGGTATTCCAAGGGGAGCCCACGATGACCGATGATCAATGGTGCCGGCATGGCACTCCGTTGGCAGAATCGTCAAAGAACCCCTTGCGGCCCACCATCAGCACCGTTAGGGTACGCCCACGAAAACCAGCCAGGTGCTTTCGTTCACCACGGCTTGTGAAATCTCTCACAATCAGCCCCCTTCAGGAGTTCTCTCGTGCTCACGCTCACCCCAGACTTGTTGATGACCGAATGGCGAGCAGTCGCCGCCTGTCGTGATTCTGAGCCGGGCCTCTTCTTCCCCATCGGCACCACCGGGCCTGCCGTCGACCAGATAGACGCCGCCAAGGCGATCTGCGGCGAGTGCGTGGTCAAGGACGCCTGTCTTCTCTACGCCCTCGAGACCAACCAGGAGAGCGGTGTGTGGGGTGGGTACGCCGAGGACGAGAGGCGCCGGCTGCGCAAGCGGTGGCTGGCGGACCGCCGCCGCCGCGCCAGCTGATACTCATCCCCCCGGAGAGAACCCGACGGATCTCTCCTCGGCGGTGTCCACCTCGACGAATCCGATACGTGCCAGGGGCAGGCCAACCCGCCGACCCCGCACATCGGTGATCCACAGCATGAGCTTTCCGGTGGCGAATGCCTCCTCGATCTCGGTGACGAAGGCATCGTGCTCCTCGATATCGAGCTCGACGACCTTGTCGGAATCGGCCACCCCGACTCTCGCTCTCACCCTGGCTCCTCTTCGTTGGGGGCGAGATGGTACCGTCCCGACCCTACGTTGCTCAGCGTTAGTTGACAACGTTCAGTTGCCCTCAGCGTCCCTCCACGCTAGGGTCGAGGTTATGACCGACGGGTCGCGATCGGGAGCGGCTCTTCGCCTCTCTGCCGTGATCGCTATCGAGGCGTTGGCGGTTCTCGCCCTGCACCGGTTGGGAACGGTCGAGGGCTTCTCACCGGATTGGTCGAACCTCGGCGGATGGTTGGCGACCGTATCTCCCGAGGATGCAATCGCCGCCACGCTGCGACTAGTAGCGCTGGCCCTCGCTTGGTGGTTGCTGGTGACCACCGTCCTATACGCGCTCGGCCGCATCGCTGGACTGGTCGGGTTGGTGCGAGCCGTCGAATGGGCGACGCTTCCCGTGGTGCGCCGCCTGGCGGATCGGGCAGCGGCAGTGAGCTTGGCGGTGATGACGATCACCGCCCCGGCGGTGGCGGTTATCGCCCCCATCCCCGCAGTGGAACATACCTCGACCAGCCAGACCGCCGAAGATCCCACCCTGGCCCCGCCATTCCGTCAACCGCCGGACGTGAGCCGAGTCACTCGTCCCGATGCGGCCGACCCCGCCCTCCCTCCGCCCGTGCCCCTTCCACGATCGGGCGAGGTTGCCTACTCGCCCACGCCGGCGGGTGAGGTCGAGGGCTCGTGGAACCCGCCGCTGGCCCCCCCGGCACGGCGCGCTGTCCTCCGAGCCGGCACCTCCTCATCGGCAGAAGAGAGGGTCGAGGTTCCCTCCGAGCATGTCGTCGTCCCCGGCGACAACCTTTGGATCATTGCCGAGCACCACCTCGAGCAGGTCACCGGACAGCGCGACCTGAGCGACCAAGAGGTGGCCAACTACTGGGTCGTGGTGATCGAGGCTAACCGCAGCCGGGTCCGCTCCGGCGACCCCGACCTGATCTATCCGGGCGAGGTGATCGTGCTCCCGCCGGTCAGCCAGGGAGAAAGGTGAGCCGCAGCGACCGCTCCGGGTTGTCCCGGTTGAGATCGACCATCACAACCGACTGCCAGGTCCCCAGCGCCAACCGGCCCGAGATCACCGGAATCGTGATGCTGGGGGCGACGAACGCCGGCAGGACGTGATCGGCTCCGTGGCCTTCGGCACCGTGACGGTGCCGCCAGCGCTGGTCTCGAGGCAACAGTAGGTCGAGGGCATCGACCAGATCGCTTTCCGTCCCCGACCCTGTCTCGATCAGCGCTACTCCTGCCGTGGCATGGGGCACGAACACCGAGAGCAGTCCGTCTCCCCTGCCCTGGACGAACCCGCCAACCTCGCTGGAGATGTCGACGACGGCTGGTGCGAAACCTGTTCGAACCGTCACGATGATCGAATCCATGAGTTCCCTTGCAGTAGGTCTTGGCTCAGCATCGTTGGGAGTTCGCCAGCCCCCCCCGGGAGTCGAATTGGCTGCCAACTGCCGTCTGCCGTCTAGAGGTTCTCCCCGAGAAAGATCTCGCTCACCGAGCTCTCCATGAAGATTGCCTCGAGGGCCTCGGCCACTATGGGGGCTACGGAGAGGACGGTGAGTTTGTCCAGCTCAGCGGCGGCCTCGGGCAGTGGGAGCGTGTTGGTCAGCACCACCTCATCGAGTGGGGCGTTCTTGAGCCGGTCGATGGAGGGCGGCGACAACACCCCGTGTGTGGCGGCAACGGAAACGCTCAGCGCCCCCTTGGCCCTGAGCAACTCAGCGGCGTTGGCCACGGTCCCGGCGGTTCCGATGATGTCGTCGACGATGACGGCGTGGCGTCCGTCCACTTCACCGACCACGGCCAGGGCCTCGGAGACGTCGTGCTCGGTGGGCTTGCGGCGCTTGTGGATGAAGGCGACATAGGCGCCGAGGTGACGGGCGAATTTCTCTGCCCGCTTCACCCCGCCGGCATCTGGTGACACCACGGTGGTCTCGCCCTCGAGACGCTCCTGGAGGTAGTCGACCAGGATCGGCAGCGCGGTGAGGTGGTCGAATGGCTCGGAGATGAAGCCCTGCGTCTGACCGGTGTGGAGATCGACCGACACGATGCGGTCGGCGCCCGAGGTGAGGAAGAGATCACCCAGCAGCCGGGCGGTTATGGGCTCGCGGGGCAGCACCTTCTTGTCCTGCTTGGAGTAGCCGTAGAAGGGGACGACCGCGGTGATCGCCCGCGCCGACGCTCGTTTCAGCGCGTCGATGGTGATCAACTGCTCCATGATGTGGTGATTGATCGGGTGGGAGTGGCTCTGCAGCACGAAACAGTCGGCGCCACGCACGCTCTCAGTGGGCCGGACGTAGATCTCACCGTCGGCGAAAGTGGACAACTCCAACCCGCCGAGCCCGACGCCGAGCAACTCAGCGACTTCCTCGGCTAGCGCCGGGTTGGCGCTCCCGCCGAACAGCATCAGCCGCTTGCGGCTGACCACCTCCACGGTCAGGCCTCCTTCGGCTCTTCTGCGTCCCGAGCCTGCTTGGTCTCCCGGCGGCGCGCAGCGTAGCCGGGGACATCGACCTGGCTCGCCCTCTCCACTGCCAACGCACCTGAAGGGACATCACGGGTAATCACCGACCCGGCACCGGTGACGGCATCATCTCCCACGGTGACCGGCGCCACCAGCATCGTGTCGGAGCCGATGAAGGCTCGATCGCCGACCACGGTGCGGGACTTCCGGTAGCCGTCGTAGTTGCAGGTGATGGTGCCTGCGCCGATGTTGGCGTCCCTCCCCACTTGGGTGTCCCCGAGGTAGGTGAGGTGGGGAACCTTGGATCCCTCGCCCACGGTGGTGCTCTTGGTCTCGACGAAGGTCCCCACCTTGGACCGGTCGCGCAGAAGGCTCCCCGGGCGGAGCGAGGCGTAGGGCCCAACCTCGCAGTCGTTGCCGACAACGGCGCCGCGCAACACCGCGTACCAGACCCGCGACCCACCACCAATGACCGTGTCGGTGGCGAACACATCGGGCCCGACCGCGGCACCCGCCGCCACGTGCGTTCTCCCCTCGAGGTGCACCCCTGGGTAGAGACGGACCCCCGGCTCCAAAGTGACATCCGCCCCCAGGTAGGTGCGATCCGGGTCCTGCACCCAGACTCCTTCTTCCATCCAACGCGATGCAATCTGCCGCCGCATCAGGCGCGACGCCTCTGCCAATTGATCGTGGCTGTTGACCCCGACGATCTCATCGGCTGAGGTCAGCAGCGCTCCGAGCGAATGGCCCTCCTCGGCGAGAACCGAGACGACGTCGGTCAGGTAGTACTCGCCCTGGACGTTGTCCGTCTTGAGCTGGTTGAGGGCGGCGGGTAGCAGGTCGCCGCGAAAGGCGTACATGCCGGCGTTTATCTCCCTGATGGCGAGTTGGCCGGGCGCAGCATCACCCTGCTCGACCACCCCCACCACCCGTCCCCGTTCGTCGCGCAGTACCCGTCCGTAACCGGTGGGGTCGGCCATCTCGGCGGTGAGCAACGTGACCGCTGAGTTGGTGCGGCGTTGCATCGAGACCAGGTCAGCCAGAGTGGAGGAAGTGAGCAACGGTGCGTCACCGTTGAGGACGAGGACGATGTCGTCCTCGACCTGGCCGAGGGCGGCCAGCCCGATGCGCGCCGCGTCGCCCGTCCCGAGCAGTTCTTCTTGGACACACCATCCGACGTGAGCGGGGAGTATCTCGGCGACGTCGTCGGCGCCATTCCCCACTACCACCATGATCTGACCCGGGTCGATTCCCGCCACCGCATCGACCACCCAAGAGACCATCGGGCGGCCCGCCACGTCGGCCAGCACCTTGGGGAGCTTGGACTTCATCCTGGTCCCCTGACCGGCGGCCAGGATCACCGCTCGCACCGTCACATCGCCTCCATATGTCGATCGTCCAGCGGTGCCGTCACCGCTCTGGCTGGGGGGACAGGACTCGAACCCATACCAACGGGACCAAAACCCGTTGTGCTGCCAATTACACCACCCCCCATCTCGGCGGCCGAACGCGTCGCCGGGGAGGGGCAAGTGTAGGGAGGCTGCGTTCGGTCACTCGGCGCCGGGCTCTTCTACCCGTTCGGCTCCCCGTTGATGTGGCTCCACCGCCTCGGCAGCACGGGCATTCGATGGAGATGCATCGATCGCCCCCCTAGCCTCGTCGAGGTCGGAGAAGAAGGCGAACAGGGCCGGCCCGCTCCCCGACATCATCACTGCCCTGTCCCATAGTCCTTCGAGGTCTGCATGCCAATCGGCCAGGTCACCGGCGATGAACCGAGCAGCCGGGTAGAGGTCATTCTGCAACGGGCCTTGGGCGCGCAGCGATGGTGGCAGTTGCCTGCCATCGATCTTGGGACCTTCGGGACCGTCGAGCTGGTCCCAGGTGGTATACACCGCCGGCGTGGAGAGCTCGAAGGGCGGGACGACGATCGCCAGGGCGTACCCGCCGGGCGCCGGGTCGAGCGGGCTGAGCCGCTCGCCGTAGCTCGCGCCCATGGCAGTGCCCCCGAGCCGGGCAAAGGGGACATCGGAGCCCAGACCCTCTGCGATTTCGGCGATGGAGCCCGAGGGAATACGGGAGCCGAGCAGGTGCCGAAGCCCTTCAAGGGCAGCGGCGGCGTCGGCGCTGCCCCCGCCAAGCCCCGCCGCCAGAGCAATCCGCTTTGTGAGGTGAATCCTCAATCGGGGATCGCGCCCGACGGAGGCACGGACCGCTTCGACCGCTCGCCATACCAAGTTCTCCGGCCCGTCGTCGAGCTCGGCGCCTTCGATCGTCAAGGTGTCCTCGTCATCGGGCACGACCTCGAGCAGGTCGAAGAGCGTGACGGCTTGGAAAAGGGTGAGAAGGGGGTGCCGCCCTGACCAGTCGCGCGGGCGCACCCGCAGCGACAAGTTGACCTTGGCGGGTGCCCGGATCACTACCTGGTCGTCAGCCACCCGCCACCTCTGCGAGCCGCAACCACTCGAGGGGACCGACCTGCTCGGCGCGCGCTCGCGGGTCGATTCCGGCGGCCTCCAGTTCTCCCAAGGGGGCGTCGAGGACACCCGCCAGGGACTGACGGAGCATCTTGCGCCGCTGCCCGAAACCCGCCGCGGCCAGTCGCAGCGCAGTGTCGGCGCCCGCGGCGACGCCTGCGCGATCGAGCACCACCACGGCAGAACCGACCCGGGGTGCCGGCAAGAACACCTGAGGAGGTACTCGAAGGGCTATCCGAGCGGTGGCGTGGAGCGACACCACCACGCTGGGGAGCCCGTAGGCGGGATCACCCGGACCGGCCACCATCCGCTCGGCTACCTCACGTTGAACCATCACCACAAAGTGGTCCAAGGCGGGCACCTTTCTGAGTGCATCGAGCACAAGCGTGGTCCCGATCTCATAAGGGAGATTGGAAGCCATCACCCATCGCTCCTGGCCGAGCACCTCGTTGAGGTCGACCCGCATCACATCCTCAAACCGGATCTCGGCCCTGGAGTCGCCACCGAGCACCTCGTCGATCAGCGGGCGGAGCCTCGTGTCGACCTCATATCCGAGCAACCGATGCCCGGCGGCGATGAGCTCGGCACTGAGCGTTGCCGTTCCCACCCCGATCTCGAGCACGGGCTGAGAGGGCGGTCCCACCAGGTCGACGATGCGACGAGTGATGTTGGGGTCGACCAAGAAGTGCTGGCCGAGCGACGTGACCGGCGCTAGCCGATGGCGCTGCAACAGCTCTGCCACTTCTCTCCGACTCTGGGCACCGCTCAACGGAACACCCGGTCGGCGGTGGCAGAGGTGGATGTCGCCACCTCCTCCGATGTACAGCCCCACACCACGGCGAGAGCATCCCCAACCAGGGCCACCCGCGCCGGCTCGTTTTGCTCACCTCGGTAGGGGGGCGGCGACAGATACGGAGTATCGGTCTCGACCATGGCACGGTCCGGCGGAACGAGAGCGGCCCCGCGTCGCACCGTGTCACCCGTCTCGAAGGCCAGCGGGCCGGCGAAGGAGAACACCGTCGAGGGGAGCTCGAGAAATCGCCGCGTCCAACGCGGACCCCCCGTCCAGCAATGGAGCACGACCGGCCCCACCGGACCCTCCGACATGAGGACTTCGTAGATGGCGTCGAAGGCGTCGCGGCAGTGAACCACGATCGGCTTGTGGAGCGCTTCGGCGAGTCCCAGCTGGTCGCGGAATGCCTCTAGCTGGTGCTGGCGCGGTGCAAGGTTGCGGTAGAAGTCGAGTCCGGTCTCCCCCACCGCCACTGCCTTCTCGGCCAAGCGCGCCAAACCCTCCGCCTGCTCGGGCCACTGCGTGGCGTCGTGGGGATGGAGGCCCGCCGTGCCGAGCACCCTGCCAGGGAAAGACGACGCCAGCGCCAGCGCCTCGCCAGAACTGGATAGGTCGACCCCCGGCACAACCACCCACTCCACAGCTTCGGCCCGGTCGAGGAGATCGCCAGGAGGACGACGGTCAAGCTGGAGGTGACAATGGGTATCGACCCAGGAGAAGCCCATCGGGAGGCCGAGGCTACCGCCCACAGCAGCGAGGGGTAGGGTGACCAACCTCATGGACACAGGCATGGCCCGCAAGATCGACGACCTGGGAAGGATCGTCATCCCAGCCGAGACAAGGCGCCTCTTCGGCATTCGCGAGGGCGACCAACTCACCATCTCGGTCGAGAGCGATGCCATCGTGATCCGCAAGCTCGAGGCGGTATGCACCTTCTGCTCCGCCACCGACACGGTCATCGCCTTCAGGGGCAAAGGGATCTGCTCCGACTGTCGGTCTCGGCTGAAAGGCTAAGAGAGAGGAAGGCGGAAGACGGAAGTTCGCGTTCCCTCCCCCCGCGCGGGGGAGAGTGCCCGACTGTGCAGGCGTCGGGGGAGGGGGGATCAGTTCACGCCCAAAGGTGCGAAAGCCGCGGTGCGAGCGCGTTGGGATGGGCCTCCCCCCTGCCGCTGCTCCGCAGCGGGGCCCTTCCCCCTGCGGGGGGACGGAAAGGTCGCCGCAGCGCCGTAGCCTTCACTCATGCCAGGCACCTTGGTGTTATGTGCTACCCCCATCGGGAACTTGGGTGACACGTCGCCCCGGTTGCTCGAGGTTCTAGCAAAGGCCGACGTCATCTACGCAGAGGACACCCGCCGGGCTGGCCGGCTGCTCCGCCGTCACGCCATCGATCGCGCGCCCCGCTCTTACTTCGTCGGTAACGAGACGGAGCGCGCCGTCCAACTCCGGGACGAGCTGGCCAACGGGATGACGGTGGCGCTGCTCACGGATGCGGGTACGCCGTCTGTGTCCGACCCGGGGTTGAGCGCGGTGAGGGCGGCGCTAGCAGTAGGAGCCGCGGTCACCACCGTCGCCGGGCCCAGCGCGGTGACCGCAGCGTTGGCCGTCTCCGGCCTACCCGCCGACCGGTTCGTCTTCGAGGGGTTTCTCCCCCGGTCGGGATCCGGGCGTACCGCCGTGCTGGCGGCCTTGGCCGATGAGCAGCGCACCTCTGTCATATTTTCCAGCCCACGGCGGATCGGCTCCGACTTGGGCGATCTGGAGGCCACGCTGGGCGGCGAACGCCGGGTGGTGGTGGTTCGGGAGCTGACCAAGCTCCACGAGGAGGTCTGGCGGGGAACACTCGAGGAGGCGGCGTCGCGCTGGGCCGATGGGACCAAGGGAGAGGTCACCCTGGTCGTCGAGGGCGCCGAAGAGCCGGTTCCCGATCTCGACGCGGCCCTCAAGGAAGTCGGACGGTTGGTCGCCGACGGTCTGAGCCGGTCGGAGGCGGTCCGCCTGGTTGCCACCACCCACAGGGTTTCCCGTCGGCGGCTGTACGAGATGGCAACCCGCCGGAAGCCCGAAGACAGGCTCGGGGTCGAGGACTAGGCGGCCAGGGCGCCGCTGGTCAAATGTGAAAGGGCAGGGTCCAGGTCGTCGGCCAAGGGCAGGGGCAGTTCAACGGTCTGCGGCGGTGACGCCAGCAACCGCTCGGCCGCGCTCCTCCACGCCTCGGCCGGCCCCCCGAAACGCAACGAGATCTCCTCGAGGACCGCCGCGTAGCGGCGCGCCAGGTCCACGGCCACGGCGGTGGGGATGGTGGTGACACCGGAGGCGTTCACCGGCCCGGGGGGAGCTGAGCCGAGCCGGTCCGGGTCGACGCCGAGGAACTCGACAACCGCCCTGACCAGCTCGAGTGGCCGGGTCCGTGCCTCGTCGACGAAACCAACGAAGATGCGCTCCTTGGGGAAGTGGTCGATCCATCGATCCACGATGGCCGGGTAATTGCCCCGTTCCAGCGAGTCGGCGGAGGCGGTGTGGTCCATGGCGGCCTTCAGGCTCGGCGGTTGGCCGGTCTCCAGTTGCACCTGCGACCAGGCGCGGCAGATCGGATTGCGCAGCATGATGATCACCCGGGCATCAGGGAGCAATGCCGCGACCCGCTCCACCTCGGAGTCAGAGAGAAGCGAGTAAGCAGGGGTGATCTCGCCTGCCACCCTGCCCCCGGCGCTCTGGAACATGCCGAGGTAGCGGCTGTCGCTCGGCGGGAGGAGCTCGTAGCTCATCTCGCGGCGGATCCGCATCAGGTCGACGCGGCGCACCGCGGCGCGGAGCTCGCCACGCACCCGCTGGCGCCACAACATGGCAAGCCGGTTTTCGGAGGTGAGCCGGTGGATCAGGCTAGGACCAGTTGCCATCCAATCGAAGTAGTGCAGTTCCTTCGCCGGGGGCAACCACAGGTCGGGATGGCGTCGCAGCGAATGGTGCAGCCAGGTGGTCGCGGCACGTTGCGCGCCTACTCCGAGAAAAGATGCGGACATGACCGGCCAGACTCCTTCGTGCGGTCCAGCCGCACCGACATGTTAGAGGACTCGAGAGGCGTCAAATCCGGACCGCGTATCTGGGCGCTTCCGCCACCCTCTGTCGATGCGACTCGGACCGGGTGGGTGGAACGCCATCCAGGGGGACGCCCGGATGGGAGGGTGGCTCGGGTCATTTGGCGCATGCCATCCGCCTTTGGCTCCCCGCCGGGGCGGGTGGTGTGAGCCGTTTCCACTAGCCTGCGGTTATGGACCGGCCAACGCCTTGGCTCCCCGTGGCTCTGATCATGTTCGGGCTGACCGCGGCCTCCTTCTTCCTGGGTACGAGGCAGGGACAACAGGGATGGATGGCACTGACTTGGTCCGCCCTCAGCGTCGCCGTCTTCTGTCTTGCCGCTTGGGCCGACGAGCGCTGGCCCGGATCGGGAATAGCACCACCCGACGTCACCGGGGAAAGCTGACCGCGCCGGTTGCCGAATCCTGCGGGAAATCACGGCGCTCAGGGGAGGTTCGCCGCCGAGGAGCCTGGGGCCACCAACCCGGACTCATAGGCGAGGACGATCGCCTGAGCTCGGTCCCGCAACCCGAGCTTGGAGAGGACTCGCTTGACGTGGGTCCGCACCGTCTCTTCGGAGATGAACAGCGCCTCGGCGAGCTCCGCATTCGAGGCACCGGTTGCCAGCTCGATCAACACCTCACGCTCTCGATCAGTGAGCCTCTCGAACCCTGCGGATTGGGCTCGGCCAGTGGCGCGGCGGGCGAACACCTCGATGAGACGTCTGGTGACCGACGGAGAGAGCAGCGCATCGCCGGCGGCGAGCGTGCGCACCGCCGCAATGAGGTCATCAGGCGGGATCCGCTTGAGGAGGAAACCGGAGGCCCCAGCTCGGAGCGCTTCGAAAACGTACTCGTCATGCTCGAAGGTGGTGAGGATGGCGATCCGACACTCGGGTGCCACCGTGGTGAGCCTTCTGGTGGCCTCGATGCCGTCGGTCCCTGGCATGCGGACGTCCATCAACACCACATCCGGCCTCGACTTGCTCACCAAACGGATCGCCTCCTCCCCGTCTGAGGCCTCACCGATGACGGCGATGTCGGGAGCGGTCTCGAGGATCATCTTCACTCCGCTGCGAACCAGTTGGTCGTCATCGACGACTACGACCGAGATCATGGGAGCGGCAGCGGGATCGTTGCGTCCACCGTCCAGCCGCCCGCCGGACCCGGACCGGCGGTGAGCTCGCCCCCCAGCTCCTCGACCCTCTCCCTGATCCCGGCCAGGCCACGACCCCCATTGGCCGGGCCCGGGTTCGTCCCCGAGTCGCTCACCACGACATGGAGCCTGTCGCCGGCATACCCGATGCGAACCTCGGCCGGAGCGCCTCCGGCGTGTCGGGCGACGTTGGTCAGCGACTCTTGGACGATCCGGTAGACCGCAAGATCGGCTGACCGAGGGAGCGACCGGGGTTCCCCGTCGACGCCGACGGTGACCTTTATCCCGGCATCGTTGAAGCGACCGGCAAGGTCGTCGATGTCGTCCATACCAGGAGCGGGGCGGCGGTCTCCGGCTGGTCGCTGCAACCCAAGAACCCTGTCCAACTCGGCGAGCGTCTCCCGGCCCACTTCCTCCACCGTGTTGACGGCAGACGCCGCCGCGGCCGGGTCGGTGGTCATGAGTCGCTGCGCTGCCCCGGCATGGAGCAACATCACCGTCACCGAGTGGCCCACGATGTCGTGCACCTCGCGCACTATGCGCGACCGCTCCTCGTCGGCGGCGGCAATCACCTCGGCCTGTCGGCGGCGAACGTCCTCCTCCTCCTGCAACTCCCGCGCCGCCGACCTCCGCCGACGGGCCGCCTCTGCTGCACCCCCCGCCCAGGCAAGCACCCAACTGGCAACGACAATGGCCGGTATGACCGGGTTGGGATCCGGCGGGGCGATCAGCCAGTAACCGACAGGTCCGGCAACGCTGAGTACCAGACCTATGACCGCCCGCGATGGGTGCGCATAAGCGCCCACCGAGTACGTCTGAAGAAGGTTGGCGTAGGGGTACATGCCGGCCGGAAACGCAAAGGCGACCATCGCAACCACGGAGGCGCCGCTCACGAGGTACGAGGTGAGCGGGTAGGTGCGTCTGAAGGCAAGGGCTCCGCCGATGATGGCGGAGAGCGCGATGGCGACGGGGCTGCCGCCCTCGATCACAGCCTCGGCCACCAGGACAATGGTGGCCAGCGCTGCGATGACGATATCCCAGAGGCGCGAAACCCTGCGCATCCCGGTCAAGGTACCCCTAGGCGCTAACCGGCTGAGGGATGCGGAACGCACCGGCGAAAGCGGCCATGACCGCGGCCGCCGCGATGGCCAAGACCGCCAGCAGCAAAGGAGTCGGCTCGAGCATGGATCGACCGGCATAGGCGTGCGCCGTGATGGCAAGGGTCCCGACGACGTACCCAACCGCACCCAGCGTCATCGTCCGTATCCGAGTCCGGCCCACGACCCCCCTCACGCCGAGGAGCAGCTCGAGCGCCATGAGCACCTGCAGGCCATGGATCCCGGCGGCGTGGGCCAGCTTCCCCGACCCGGCGGCGCCAATGAGCACCCCGGCAGGGACGGCTCCGGTGGCTTCCACCACCGCTACACCCCGGCTGATGAGGTCGGCCCCCAGAGCCGAAGCGAAGAGCAACAGACCGATGCCAGTCGCAACAGCGATCAGCGCAGAAGCCTGGCCCCGGAGACGGAAACCCGCCCAGATTGCGATGACGAGCAACCCAAGGGTGAGGATCCCGACCGAGATGCCCATGGCGGTGAAAATGGCGGCGTCGAAGTCCGTGGCCACGTTGAAGTGTGAGGGAACGCCGCGCCACGTCTGGGTTGTTATGAGCGCGAGCTCGACCACCGAGGCGCCTCCGACCAGCGCGGTCACCGTCCACCCGAGGACTCGATTGCGCCCCATCAGGCCCAGCGCCCAGCCGACCGACAGCGCGGTCACCCCGAGGGAGAACCCGAAATTGATCGGTTTGCGCCACGACACCGGGCCCCACCACCCACTTCCGTCCACGGCGAAAACCGCCAGGTGGAATGCGGCCGACGCCAGCATGGCAATGCCCAGGATGTACAAGACCCGCTGGTACCCATAGCGAGGTCGGACTTGTTCCCAGATCGCAGCTGTCATCTCGATGCCTCCTTCGCGGTCGAAGGGCAACGTACGAAAAGACCCCGCGGGAGTCGTCACCCTGGGCGGTGATCCGTATCACCCGCCAAGGTGGTACGACCGGCTTTGAGGTCAGCCGTCAGAGAAGTCGCCGCTCAACCAGCGATCGGGGCGCACCGTGTACAACACCAGACTCGGCGACGGATCGGCGAGCTCCGAGGCGACGAATTGGGCGGCCGCCTCCTCTGGCATGTAGCGACGAACAACGGCGAGCATCTGCTCGTCAGAAGGTGGGCGGTCGGCCTTGACCACTGTTCCCTCGACGGTCACATACTTGTAGGGCAACTCGCCCGTTTGTACCGACACAGTGACCATGCCGGCTCTCTCAATCAGCGACGTCTTCCGAGCCCGACGTCCCTGGGTGCCGGTGAAGAAGGTCAGGTCGCCACCCGATCGGTAGTGGTACCAAATGGGAGTGGCGAGGGGCGGCCGGCTGTTGCCGGCAACGACACAGACCGTGGCGATGTGCGGCTCGCTGAGAAACGCCTCGCGCTCCGCAGCGGTCAGTCGGCGCATGAACGATCCTCCTGGCTGAGGGTTACGAGATGTGACCGGCTTGACGGCGCGAATTCATCGCGGCGTCAATCGGTCGAGCCAAGCTCCTGAATCAGCTTCTCGATCCGGCGCCTCCTCGTATCGGGAGCCTTCGACGACTCGATGTGCTCCATCGCTTGCCGCTTCTTGGTGTACGACATTGCATCGAAATGCGCGGTTAAGCCTGCTGCGGCCAAGGAGTCCTCCACATCGTCGGGGACGTCGACAGTCCGCTCGTCTTCATCCAGGGCAAGTTCTACCTGGACGGCATCTCCGACCGCTTTCCCGACAGCGCGGCGCACCGCCTGGACCACACCCAGAACGTGTTGACCGCCGTACACGGCGATCGAACCGCGGTAGGGGTGGCCGTCGAAGCTGGCATTTACCGGGATCCGCCCGCCGCCACCGAGCTCGTCCACGACCTCAGTTGGGATCGCCACCCAGGCTCCCCCGTCCTCTTCTCCCTCGATGACCGCCTCGAACCGGCTCATGCCAATGACGATAGGCAAGCCCTTCGATCGCCGAGGGCAGCGGCTGAGGGCGACCTCGGCAAGGTCGGCGCGAGCTCACCTGGTACGGGTCACTCCGCGCCGACACACTCAGCCGGATAGATTGCAGCGTGCAACGACCGGGGAGAGACGGTGGAGGTCCCGATCAGCGGACTAGGGGGGCATGTGCCGACATCCGGCTTCGTCGTGGAGACGATGCCGCAGCGGATCGTCTTTGGCGCCGGATCCATCGCGACCGTGCCGGGAGAGGTGTCACGGGCCGATCTGAAACGAGTGCTGGTGATCGCCTCGGGTTCGTCAGGAGCGATCGCCGAGCAGATCGTGGCGGAGCTGGGTTCGTCTGCTGCCGGGCGTCTCAGCGAGGTCCGACAGCACGTTCCTCGGCCACTGGCGGAGGAGGCCTGCCGCGAGGCGATTGCCACCGAGGCCGACGGTCTGGTTGCGGTCGGTGGAGGGTCGTCGATCGGGCTGGCCAAGGCGGTGGCGGTGCAGCTTGGCCTCTCCATCGTGGCGGTCCCGGTGACCTACTCGGGCTCGGAGGTGAGCTCCATCTACGGCATCACCGATGAGCGCAAGCACACCGCCAAGGACCCGCGGGCGCTGCCGCGGGTTGTGATCTACGACCCGGAACTCGGGAGCGCCTTGAGCTCCCAGGTCACCGCCGCCAGCGGGTTCAATGCCCTCGCCCATGCGGTCGAGGCTCTCTACTCGCCCGGCCGCAACCCGACATCGTCCCTGCAAGCGGCGGAGGCCATCCGGCTCTTGGCGGGCGCCCTTCCGGTGCTGGTGGAGCGGAGCGACGACGTCCGGAGACGGGCCGAGGCCTTGCTCGGGGCCTACTTGGCTGGGTCGGCAACCGCCACCGCAGGCACGGCCCTGCAGCACAAGCTGGCGCACGTGTTGGGGGGGACTCACGACCTGACCCATGCCGAGTTGCACGCCGTGCTCCTCCCCCACGTCACCGCGTACAACCAGCCTGCGTCGGGCGACCTGTTGGACGGTGCGGCGGCCGCCCTCGGTGCTCCCGACACGGCGACCGGCCTGTGGCGCCTCGGGCGCCAGATCGGGAACCCAAGGAGCTTGGCGGAACTGGGTCTGGACAAGGAGGTGCTTGACGAGGCTGCGGAGCAAACCGTGATCGAAGTCGGGGCGGCCAACCCCCGCCCCGTGGACCGACGAGCCGTGATGGCACTGCTCGAAGACGCCTATGCAGGCAGAACCCCGCGGACGAATGAGGAGGATGGAGATGGGTGAGTGGCAATTCATGGACCCGGCGTGCCGCAACAACCTGGTGACGGCATGGAGTCGCGAGGCGGAACAGATGCTCGACATGGCGTCTTCCCCCGAAGTCTGGGAGAGGCCCACCCGGAGCACCTCCTGGGAGGTCCGCGACGTCATCGGACACCTGGTGGACACCACCGAGGGGTACTTCGAGTCGTTCGATGTTGCCCGCGGCAAGAGGGAAAGCCGGAGCAGCGTCCCACTGCGCGAGATGGCCAAGTACGTCAACGAAGGGGCCGTCGCCTTCCGGACCATTTCCCAGAATGACCTTCTGGCGCGACTTCGTGATGATCTCGACCAGATGAACGGGATCGCATCAGAGTTGACCGACGAGGAATGGGCCGGGCTCTTGGTCCCGCACAAGTACATGGGACCGCTTCCCGCCGCCTTCTACCCCACGTTCCAGCTTGTCGACTACGGGGTCCATTCGTGGGATATCCGGCAGGGATCGGACGAAGCCCACGCCTTGGCTGGGGACACGGCCGACCTTCTCGCTCCGATGGCGTTCGTCCTGTGGCAGTCGACCCCGCTGATCCCCGAGGACCTGGAGCCATACGACATCGGAGTGCGGGTGACCGGCGCGAGCGGCGGGGACCACCGGGTGAGCGTCAGCCCATCGGGCATCGGCGTCGAGCCGGGTGATGTGGCGGACTGCTCCAGCGTCCTCGAGTTCGATGCCGGCAGCTTCGTGCTCACCGCCTTCGGGAGGATCAACGCCGGGACGATGCGCGGCGAGGCGGAGAGCGCAACCGGGTTCCTCAACTCATTCTTCAGGATCTAGCGCGCCGATCTGACGGAGGTTCTCCATGGCAATCGACCTCGAAAGGGTGGAAGCGGAGCGGGAGCGGATCAAACAGACCTACCTCAGGGAGGCGCCCGACCGACCTCCTTCGGCCGCCCGCGGCATCCATCACACCGCCCTCCTCTCCTCGGATGTCGAGCAGACCGTGCGCTTCTACCAGGAGGTTCTCGAGTTCCCGTTGATCGAGATCTTCGAGAACCGTGACTACCGCGGATCCAACCACTTCTTCTTCGACCTGGGCAACGGCAACGCCCTCGCCTTCTTCGACTTCCCGGGGCTGGACCTCGGCGAGTACGCCGAGGTCCTGGGCGGTCTGCACCACATCGCCATCTCGGTCGAGCCGGAGAACTGGGAACGGCTGAAGCGCAACCTCGAGGAGGCCGGAATCCCGCACGAGACCCACAGTGAGGTCTCGCTCTACTTCAGGGATCCCGACGGGGCCCGGCTCGAGTTGATTGCCGACCCTTTGGGCGAGATGTACGGAACGCATCTGCTCGAGTAGCCGGCAACACTGGGCTGGGGAATACCCAGGAGGTAGCTGCCAAGCCTGGCCTGGGGAGTACCCAGGAGGTAGCTGCCAACCCTGGGCTGGGGTGCTAGGCGAGACCCCGGACCGCCCAGACCGATGCGGTGATGGTGAATGGGGCGGTCGGCAGTGATCGCCGGCACACCCGCTCCAACTCGGCGCGGCGATCGGGGTCGAGTCCGGTCACGTAGGCGCCCACCGGACCCACGCCGAGCGTGTATGGCTGCCACCACTCCTCGAATGTGGCGTGCTCGACCCCGACTGACAGCGAGGTCTCCCTGATCTGGCGGACCCCGGCAGCCTCCGCCAACTCGGCCAAGTGACCTTGGCGCGTCCCGGCCCTTCCGGACTCGTCGTCGAACTCGGGGTCGAATCGCTGGGCGGCCTCGAAGAAGGCGCTGAGTGGACCCCGACCGCCGGCGTGGTCCCAGACGCAGGCGGCGACGACACCGTTTCGGCGTGTCGCCCTCGACATCTCGGCGAGCCCGGCCACAGGGTCCTTCATGAAATGGACGACCAGTTGGGCGAGGACGCAGTCAAATTCACCGTCCGGGTGTGGCAGCTTCTCTGCGGTGGCTTGCTGCACCTCCACGCCGGGGTGCCGTTCGCGGACGGCGGTGACAAAGGTCTCCGAGGGGTCAACCGCCGACACGGCCTCCACTCCCAACCGCCGCACCAATTCCCCGGTAAGGGCTCCCGGCCCGCACCCGACGTCGAGCACCTGTTGATCCGGACCGACCCCGGCGAAGTCGGCGAACTTGGGCGCGAGCGGACCCGAGTACCGACCCATAAAACGGTCGTAAGAGTCGGCGGCAACCTGGAAGCTCATCGGCTGAACATAACCGTCGGCGTTTTTCGGGACACCTGCTCGGTGAATTGGGGGTCGGCAACGACTTCGTTGATTGTGGTCATAAGCTCGTATTTGCGATGAGTCACGAGCACGGATTGGTGCGGCCCGGAACGCAGTACCGCCGCCGGCTGACCGTCACCCTGGCCATGGTGCTGGGGTTCATGGTCGTCGAGGTGGTGACGGCGCTCATCACCGGCTCGCTCTCGCTTCTCTCCGATGCGGGCCACATGGCCGCCGATGGGCTCGGTCTCGCCATGGCGCTGGCCGCGATGGTCGCTGCCGATCGGGCGGGCACCGGCGACCACCGCACCTTCGGGCTCTATCGGCTGGAGATACTCGCCGCGTTGGCCAACGCGGTGCTCCTGTTCGGAGTGGCCGTCTATGTGTTGTGGGAGGCGGCACGGCGGTTCTCTGACCCAACCGAGGTCCTCTCCGGACCGATGCTGATCGTCGCGATCCTCGGCCTCGTGGTCAACCTGATCGCCTGGAGGCTGCTGCGTCCAGGCGCCACCGCCTCGCTCAACCTGGAAGGCGCTTCCCTCGAGGTATTTGCCGATCTGGTCGGGTCGGTGGGCGTCATCCTCGCCGCCCTTATCACTCGCTTCACCGACTGGCCCTACGCCGACCCTCTCTTTGCTGCAGCCATCGGCCTCTTCATCCTCCCCAGGGCATGGCGTCTTGGACGGCGAGCGGTTCGGGTTCTGGTCCAAGCGGCACCGGAGGGAATGGACGTGGGCGAGCTGCGCATCAATCTCGAGCAGATAGAAGGGGTCCTAGATGTCCACGACCTCCACGTGTGGACGCTGACCACCGACATGCCCGTGGCTTCGCTCCACCTCATGGTCGCCGATGGGACCGACCCCCACCCGGTGCTCGACCAGGCGCGCAGCCTGCTATCCGACCGGTACGGGGTCTCACACGCCACGCTCCAGGTGGAGCCAGATACCCATGTCGGCTGCGCCGAGGTCACCTGGTAGCCCTCCGCGATCGAGGTAATCGATACATTGCCGCTTCAAGCGGACCTCAACCAGCTAACAGCGACGGGACTATGCATGGACACCTCTGGGTGCATTGAGCCAAGCAACGCCGAAGTAACGAACCGGAGCGAGCGGCCCGGCCACGACGGCCGGGCCGCCGCTCTTGGATCAGAGCGAGGCGAACACCTCTGGTGCGGCTAATTCCTCGTCGCCGTCAAAGGCTCCGGTGAACTGCGAGTTGTAGAGGTCGGCGTAGGCGCCGCCCCGCTCGAGCAGCTCGGAATGTGTCCCCTGCTGGACTATCTGCCCGTTCTCCATCACCAGGATCAAATCGGCGTCGCGGATGGTGGAGAGCCGATGCGCGATCACGAAGCTGGTCCGGTCGGTGCGTAGCGCCGCCATGGCGTGCTGGAGCAGGGCCTCCGTCCGGGTGTCGACCGAGCTGGTGGCCTCATCGAGTATGAGCAATGCCGGGTCGGCGAGGAAGGCGCGGGCGATCGTGATCAGCTGTTTCTCCCCGGCGCTGACGTTGCTGCCCTCGTCGTCGATCATCGTGTCGTACCCGTCGGGGAGGCTGTGGACGAAGCGATCGACGAAGGTGGCCTTGGCCGCCTCGAGCATCTCGCCCTCTGTCGCATCCGGCCGGCCGTACATGATGTTCTCCCGGATGGTGCCCCGGAACAGCCACGTGTCCTGGAGGACCATCCCGATCTCCGACCGCAGGTCGGCGCGGCGCAGCTGTGAGATGTCGAACCCGTCGAGTGTGATCTGGCCGGAGTCGAGTTCGTAGAACCGCATGATCAAGTTGACCAGCGTCGTCTTGCCGGCGCCAGTGGGACCGACGATGGCGACCGTCTGCCCCGGCTCGACGCTCAGCGAGAGGTCCTCGATCAGCGGTCGATCCTCGTCATAACGGAAGTAGACATTGTCGAAGGCGACCCTCCCAGTCGCCTCGCCGATCGTCTCCGCCTGGTCCTCGTCGGGTCGCTCCTCGTCGGCGTCGAGCAACTCGAAGACGCGCTCCGCTGAAGCGACGCCCGACTGGAGCAAGTTGACCATCGAAGCAATCTGGGTCACTGGCTGGGTGAATTGGCGTGAGTACTGGATGAAGGCCTGGACGTCCCCCAGGCTCATCGTCCCCGTGGCGACCCGGAGCCCTCCCAGTACTGCGATCACGACGTAGTTGAGGTTCCCGATGAACATCATGATCGGCATGATCAAACCGGAGAGGAACTGGGCGCTGAAGCTCGCCTTGTAGAGCTCTTCGTTCTCCGCCTCGAACGCCGCCTGGACCTCACGCTGCCGCCCGAACACCTTGACCAGGGAATGACCGGTGAAAGCCTCTTCGATCTGTCCGTTGAGCGTCCCGGTTCGCCGCCACTGGGTGATGAACTGCTTCTGGGACCGCTGCATGACCCACCCGGCAAGGAACATCGAGATCGGAATGGTCACCAGTGCCACGAATGCCAGGGCCACAGAGATGTAGAACATCATCCCGACCACGAAGATGACCGTCAGGAGCGATGTCAGCAATTGACTCATCGTCTGTTGGAGCGTCTGGGAGATGTTGTCGATGTCATTGGTGACCCGGCTGAGCAACTCGCCGCGCGGCTGGCGGTCGAAGTAGCTGAGCGGCAGCCGGTTGAGCTTGTCCTCGACGTCCGAACGCATCCGGTAGATGGTCCGCTGGACGACGTCGTTGAGCACGTAACCCTGAAAGAACCCGAGAAGCGCCGAACCGGCATAGAGGGCGAGCACAACCAGGAGGATTGAGCCGAGAGCCTCGAAATCGATGCCCTGACCCGGGACCACATCAACGCCGCTCAACAGGTCGGCGACGCCATCCTGACCCTGGAGCCGGGCAGCCTCGATCGCCTCGGCCTTGGTCATTCCCTCGGGCAGCCTGCTCCCGATCACCCCGGCAAAGATCACGTCCGTCGCCTCACCCAGCACCTTGGGACCGATGGCGGAGAGAGCCACACTGAACACGGCGAGCACGACGACCGCGATCACCCGTGCCATTTCGGGCCGCAACCTGCGCACCAGCCGTTTGGCAGATGTGCCGAAAGCGAGCGACTTCTGCCCGATCATCGGCCCGCCGAACGGGCCTCCCCTTCCGGGACCGCCCTGGCCCTGGATGCGCTCTGTGGTCTTCATGGTCCGTGGCGAGGTCATGAGGCAACCGCGCTCAGCTGAGACTCGACGATCTCCACGTAAGTCGGGCAGCCGGCAAGCAACTCGTCATGTGTTCCCATCCCGACGACCTGGCCGTCCTCGAGTACGACGATCTGGTCGGCGTCGGCGATCGTGGAGACCCGCTGCGCCACGATCAGGACGGTGGCGTCGGCGGTGATCGGCTTCAACGCCCGTCGCAGACGGGCGTCTGTCGCCAGGTCGAGCGCCGAGAACGAGTCGTCGAACAGGAAGATCTCGGGGCGGCGGATGATCGCCCTGGCGATGGCGAGACGCTGGCGCTGCCCACCGGAGAGGTTGGTCCCGCCCTGGGCAACGGGCGCATCGAGGCCCTCGGGCATGGCTTTCACGAAATCAGCCGCTTGGGCGATTTCGAGCACATCCCACATCTCCTCGTCGGTCGCGACGGGGTTCCCGTAACGGAGATTGGAGGCGACCGTGCCCGAGAACAGGTAGGGCTTCTGGGGTACCAGCCCGATTCGCGCCCAGAGGCTCTCCGGGTCGATGTCGCGGATATCGACACCGTCGACCAGCACCGCGCCGCCCGTGGCGTCAAACAGCCGCGGAATCAGGTTGAGCAGCGTGGTCTTGCCGGCACCGGTCGAGCCGATGATGGCCGTGGTCTGCCCCGGGTGGGCCGTGAACGACACGTCGCACAGCACCGAATGGGTCGCACCTGGATAGCTGAACTCGACACTTCTCAGCTCGAGCTCGCCTCTCCGCGTCAACTCGGTGACGCCGTGTGCCGGAGGTACCACCGATGACTTGGTGTCGAGGACCTCGCCGATCCGATCGGCCGAGACCGCAGCCCGGGGCACCATGACCAGCATGAAGGTGGCCATCATCACCGACATCAGGATCTGGACGAGGTAAGCGAGGAAGGCCGTCAGCGATCCGATCTCCATGAGCCCTTCGTCCACCCGGATCCCACCGAACCAAAGGACGGCGACGCTCGAGATGTTGAGAACGAGCATCACCACCGGGAACATGGCGGCCATCCAGCGGCCCACAGTGAGCGACACGTCGGTGAGCTCGGCATTCGCCCGACCAAACCGCTCCTGCTCGAGCGGCTCCCGGACGAAGGCGCGCAGCACCCTGATGCCCGTGATCTGTTCGCGCAGGACCCGGTTCACGATGTCGATCCGCCCCTGCATCACTCGGTAGGCGGGCACCATGTGCGAGATGATCAGACCGACGATTACACCCAATACCGGTACCGCAACCGCCACCAACCAGGCGAGACCGACATCCTGGCGGAGCGCCATGATCACCCCGCCGACCGCCATGATCGGGGCCATCACCATCATGGTGAAGGTCATCAAGGTCAGCATCTGCACCTGCTGCACGTCGTTGGTGTTGCGGGTGATGAGCGAGGGGGCGCCGAAGCCGGCGACCTCGCGGCTGGAGAACGAGCCAACCCGGCCAAAGATCGCCGACCGCAGGTCACGGCCGAAGCCCATGGCGGTACGTGCCCCGAAGTAGACGGCGGCGATCGAGCACGCCACTTGGACCAACGAGACCGCCAGCATCCAGATCCCGACCTGGATGATGTAATCGGTGTCACCCTTGACTACCCCGT
>DATADW010000178.1:0-4033 GCA_036258335.1 Acidimicrobiia bacterium | reverse complement strand
GGCTGCACGCCCACGCGGGAGCCGCTATGTCTCGATAACTGGCGTCAGGGTTCTGAGCGACCGGGCTGCGCCGCGGGGTCGCGGGGTCGCGGGGTCGCGGGGTCGCGGGGTCGGGATCGGGAGGAATGAGCCGATTTGTGGGATACCCAGCTATCGGTCGGCTCCTCAGCCCCGGTCCTAGAGCCAATGCGCGATGCGTCATACGACCGACCCGTGGCGCTGACGGAGGACTTCGGCGATCGTGAACCAGCCGTCGGGTTGTCGGGCGGGTTCTGCCGGGGTCTGCCCGCTCGCGACGAGGCTGACCAGACCCGGGGGTGCGCCAACAATCGACTTGACGGCCGGGCCGTTCTCATAGATGGTCAGCAAGCTCCTGGCCGTCATGCGTGGCCGCCTATGCGTCCACCCACACTCTTCCCTCCTCAGGAGAGAGTTACTCTCCTGGAGGTCGGACTGAGTATAAGGTGGAGCAGGAGGGTGATCATCGAGGTGGGCTTCTCCTGATCGGGACCGGCGTGCACCACGACACCGGGGTGGTACGACACCGGGGCGGCCTTGACGGCACGCGCGATGTCCCGATAGGCTCGCCGACAGACCGCCGGCCACGGACCCTCGCCCCGGGACCGGTGTCCTGGTCAGAAACCCTATGGGTAGCCTTGAGTATCGACTGCCGACGATGTTCGAGAACAAGGAGTTCGCGGAGGTCGGGGGCCTGCTGTCCCTCGGGGTGAACCTCGTCGACTCGTACCGGCGGGCCGCCAGCCATGTGGACAAGATCCTGAGAGGGGCCAAGCCCAGTGACTTGCCGATGGAGCAGCCCACGAAGTTCGACCTGTTCGTCAACTTGAAGACCGCGAAGGCCCTCGGCCTCACCATCCCGCCGTCGGTGCTCGCACGGGCGGACGAGGTGATCGAATGACGACACGGCGAACGTTCCTCACGAGCATCCTCGGCCTCCTCGCCGCGCCGCTCACCAGTGACGCGCAGCCGCTGCCAGGGAAGGTGTACCGAGTCGGCTGGCTGCACCCACTGCAGATTCCTTCGGATTGGGAGGAAGGCTTCCGCCAAGGTCTCCGCGAGTTCGGCTACGTAGAAGGAAAGGATCTCCTCATTGAGCGTCGATGGGGCGGGGGCGTCGACCGGCTTCCAGCGATGGCGGCCGAGCTCGTCCAGTTGAACGTCGATGTCATCATCGCCGGGAATAGCCGAGCGGTTCAGGCACTCAAGGATGCGACGAAGACGATCCCACTCGTCATGACGGCGACGAACAATCCGGTGGCCACCGGCTTCATCGCCAGCCTAGCCCGGCCTGGCGGGAACATCACGGGGCTGTCCGGCCTCGGTGACCTCGGTCCCAAGCGGCTCGAATTGCTCAAGGAAGTGTTGCCCAGACTCGCACGGGTCACGATGCTCTCGAATCTGGACAATCCGTCGATTGTGCTCATCGTTCAGGAGACGCAAGCGGCCGCGAAGACGCTCGGCGTCGACTTTCACAGTGTGGAGGTGCGAGACGCCAGCCGCATCGACCAGGCACTCGCAGCTGTCCTACAGGCCCGGCCTGATGGCCTTGTCCTGCCGGCGGAAACCGTGGTGCACAGCCCGGAGCCGCGCACCCGTATCGCCGAGTTCGCCATCAAGCACCGCCTTCCGTCGATCGGCGCGTGGCGAGAGTTTGCCGAGGCCGGCGGGCTGATGGTCTATGGAGTGAGCGTGCCCGACATCTTTCGTCGCGCGGTTGGGTACATCGACAAGATCTTCAAGGGCGCCAAGCCGGCCGACCTTCCCGTGGAGCTGCCCACGAAGTTCGAGCTGGTCGTCAACCTTAAGACCGCCAAGGCTCTCGGGTTGACGATCCCACTGTCGGTTTTGGTGCGGGCGGACGCGGTCATTCACTGATGGACCGGCGAATGTTCATCGCTGGCAGCTTCAGCCTTCTCGCCACGCCGCTCGCCACCGAGGCGCAGCCGCGGAGCGTGCCGCGGGTCGGTGTTCTGTCTCCTGGTAAACCGCCGCCTGACGACGCCTTCCGCCAGCAGGAACGCTTCGAAGCAGGGTTGCGCGAATTGAGCTGGATGCCCGGGTCGAATATAGTCATCGACTATCGCTACGCGGACGGGAACCTCGATCGCTTGCCGACGCTGGCCGCCGAACTGGTCCGCATGCCGGTGAATGTCATCGTCGCACGCGGTCTGACCATCCGTGCGGCGCGAGAGGCGACCGCCACGATCCCGATCGTGATGGCGGCCGACCCGGACCCTGTGCGTAGCGGATTCGTCGTGAGTCTCGCTCGCCCGGGTGGACACATCACTGGGCTTTCCACCCAAGCACCCGATCTGGAAGGCAAGCAGCTGGAGTTGTTGCGCCAGGCGCTTCCGTCGCTGGCACGGGTAGGTGTGCTGGCCAACGCGAATTCCCCCAAGTCCGAAGAGACGGCGCGACTCGAGGCGGCGAGCAGATCGCTGCAGTTGACGCTCACGGAATCCCGGATCAGCAGGTCCGAGCAGCTGGCCGCGGCTTTTGTGGCGATGAGGCAGGCGGACATGGGGGCGGTCCTCTTCCGCTACGATCTCTGGTTCATCGATCCGAAGCAAGTCGTTGCGCTTGTGCATCAGTACCGTCTGCCCACGATGCACAATTTGCGGCAATTCGTAGAGGCCGGCGCGCTGATATCCTACGGCGTGGACTTCGCCTACCTCCACCGACGTGTTGCCACCTACGTGGACAAGATCCTCAAGGGTGCGAACCCCGCCACCCTCCCTGTCGAGCAGCCCACCAAGTTCGAACTGGTGATCAACCTCAAGACCGCGAAGGCTCTTGGGCTCACGATCCCACCGGCGGTGCTGGCGCGGGCGGATGAGGTGATCGAGTAGTGGATGACGGCCTCACTCCGGTGCCCATGACGGCGGTGACCTCGCCCTTCGGCAGGAGCTGGCGGACCGCCTCGGCGATGGCCACCGCCGAGTAGTTGGACTTGACGTAGTCCCTGCGATCCGCCTTGAACACCGGCGCCAGCTCGGCTGCGACCGTGGCTCTCGCCTCGGGGCGGCGCACCGCCGCCGAGGTCGATCCCTGCCATCGCGATATCACCACCGGAGGCCCGAGCCTCCATCATCTTCAGCCCCTCCAGATACGTGTAGGTTGTGAAACCGGCCGCCATGTCGTCGGCGTGTGGCCCGATGATCGCGACCTTCGCGATGTCGCGGCTGAGCGGCAGGAGACCCTTCTCGTTTGGCACACACGCCACAGACGTCACGGGCCGCACTCACCATGGGATTTCGCCGGCGAGCTTGATGTCGGTCACAATCCACCCGATGCTCAGGTCGTCCTGGTACCCGCTGGCGGTGACCCTGGCTCTGGGAGCCAGACCTGCCACCGACACGCTCGGGGCGAGCCAGAAGTTGCGCTCCCGATTCGTAACCAGCGCCCGAACGAATCCCAGGTGACGATCGTACCGAGGATCGAGAATCGGAGAAGTTCAGGGTTCAGAGCGGATGGAGATGGCGTGGTCATCTGGCAGGGTCTCCTTGCACCGCCCCGTGCCGTACAGGGTGCGTACCGAAGCCAGATGCCTGGGGGGCCCGGACGTCCGGAACGTCTACCCGGCGACCTCCCTGGAAGGCTCTCACACGGTAGGGCGGCGGTGTCCCCAGCGCAAGGGGCACCCGAGCGTGCCGCTGGGAACTCTCTGGCGCTCCTCCCGCGGCCGGCCTCTGAGATCCCGGTGTCGGGAGTTCAGCGTGGCACCAGCTTGCTCGTCGCGGCTCGCGCCTCAGGAGCCACCATGGGGGTTCTGTCTTCCTTCCTTGACTCAATCCCACATCAATCCGCCATCGACGTTTAGCGATTGGCCACAATGCGACCAAGCTACTGCTTCTCAAATATCAAGTAGTGCCGGAAAGTACGACCGTGGCTCTCTGTTCCGTCAACTGTTACCGTCAAAGTTCCTCCGTCCGAGGACACGACACCACGGGCCTTCTCGACAATCTTACCGTTCTGTTTCCACGTGTCGTCAAATGTGTTGCCTCGAATCTTC
>DATADW010000177.1:0-7988 GCA_036258335.1 Acidimicrobiia bacterium | reverse complement strand
TTAACCTCCGCGGACCGACCGCGGGAGGCACCCGATGGCGTTGTTGCCGATGGAAGTCCAGCAGAAGACATTCCGAGAGTCGATGCGTCGTGGCTACGACCAGGGCGAGGTCGACGACTTCCTCGACGAGATTGTGGCGTCACTCACCGAGTACGAGGGGAGGGCGCGCGCCGCCGAGGGGCGGGCGGCAGCTATGGAGGCGGAGGTGGGCCGACTGCGCGAGGAGCGCGAGGCGGTCACCGAGGCCCTGGTAGATGCCCGCCGCCGTGCGCAAGCCGTCATCGCCGAGGCGCGCTCAGAGGCAGACCAGGTGCTCGATGATGCCAACCGCCAGGCTCGGGCCCTGGCCGAGGATCAGGTCAAGGAGCGAGAGCGGCTCGACACGGAGCTTGTTGGGATGAGGTCTCGGGTCTCCGATCTGCGCAGCCGACTTGCCGAGTTGGCGACCGATCTAGACAGCCAGGTGGACCCGCTGGCAGCCGACCTCGATGCCGCGATCGACGCTGGCATCGAGGCAGCCGTCGTCGCAGGCGCCGAGGCGGTGCCAACTGCAGATGTCGGCGTCGAGGTTCCCGACTCGGATGCGACTGAGGTTCTTGATCTGGTCGACGAACCACTGCCCGCGGATCAGGTGATCGTTCCGCCAGACGAGACCCCCGAGGACGCAGCCAAAGCCGACGCCGAGCCAGACGAGGAAGACCCCGCATCGATCGGGGCCGTGGAGGAGAGCCTCGCTGTCTGGGGAGGCGGTGGTACCCGGTCCCGACCCTGGGAGCGCGGCGAGAGCTGACTGAGGCCGCCCACCGCACCGACCGATCAGACGACCGCTTCGATCCCCACGGACAACGGCGCTCCGTTCACCTCCGTCTTGATATTGGCCGCCCCGTTCTCCGTCGTCTCGACAGCGAGCACCTCCGCGGCGATGAAATCGCGATGCGTTTCGATGGCGCTCCGCAGGGCCGGGTCGGGGGTTGTCCACGTAAGCCGAATCCGGGTGGTCACCTCCAACCCGGCATCACGGCGAAGCTGTTGCACCCGGCTGACCACCTCACGCGCCAGGCCTTCGGATACCAGGTCCTCGTCGAGTTCCAGGTCGAGCGCCACCGACAGCTCGCCCTCGCTCGCCACCACCGTCCCCGGTCGAGGTACCCGCTGCACCACGACGTCATCGATCCCGACCTCGGTCCCGGCGATGGAGAGACGCTCGCCGTGTTGGAGCCGCTCCACGTCCGCCCCCGAGATGCCGCTCAGCTCGGCGGCCACTTCCCGGACCAAGGCGCCAAGCCTGGGTCCGAGGGTTCGGTAGTCGGGCCTGACCGACAGGTCCACCAGGCTCGACTCGTCGTGCCTCACCGCGACATGGCGCACGTTGATCTCGTCGCGAATCAACTCGATGTGTGAGCGCACCGCCTGCTCGACCTCCGATGAGCGGGTGAGGACCGTGACCGAACGCAGCGGTTGGCGCACCTTGACCCCGTGCTGCTTGCGGAGGGCGTGGCTGAGCCGGGTGACGGCGCGTACGTTCTCCATTGCCAGCTCGAGGTCGACGTCGATCAGCACCGGGTCGGCGACCGGGTAGTCGGCGTGATGGATGCTCGCCGGCGGCGATCCGCCACCGGGCGGAGCCACTACCAACGCCTGATGGATCTCCTCGGTCACGAAGGGCAGGATCGGTGCCAGGACGGTGGCAAACGTGACCAGCACCTCGTGCATGGTGGCGAAGGCGGCCAGCTTGTCCGCTTCGTCGTCGCCGCGTGACCGCCAGAAACGGCGGCGCGCTCGACGGACATACCAGTTGGTCAGATCGTCGATGAACCCGAGTACCGGCGGAATGACGGCGTAGAGGTAGTAGCCCTCCATCTGCCGGTTGACCTCGGCAACAAGGCTCTGAAGGACCGATAGCACCCAGCGGTCGAGTTCAGGTCGATCCTCCACGGCCGGGGCAGCGGCGAGGTCTGTCGTCGAGATCCCGTCGGCCTCGGCGTATGTCGTGTAGAAGGAGAAGGCGTTCCAAAGTGGGAGAAGGACGGTGCGCACCACCTCGCGCACCCCATCGCGGGAGAACCGGAAAGGCTCGGCTCGGAGCACCGGCGAGTTGATCAGATAGGCCCTCAGGGCATCTGCGCCGAATTCGTCCAGGATCCCGTTGGGGTCGGGGTAGTTCTTCAGGCTCTTCGACATCTTGCGGCCGTCCTCGGCCAGGATCAGCCCGTTGACGACGCAGTTGCGGAAGGGCTCCGTGTCGAAGATCGCGGTGGAGAGCACCAGCAGCGTGTAGAACCAGCCCCTCGTCTGGTCGAGCCCTTCTGCGATGAAATGGGCGGGAAAAGCGCGCTCGAAACGCTCCTGGTTCTCGAAGGGGTAGTGCAGTTGGCCATAGGGCATCGACCCGGATTCGAACCAACAATCGAGCACCTCGGGCACCCGCCGCATCACGCTCTCGCAGCTGGGGCAGGCGAACGTCACCGGGTCGACGTACTCGCGATGCAGGTCTTCGAGCCTGGTGCCGGACAGCTCGGTCAGCTCGTCGATCGATCCAATGCAAACCTGGTGCCCGCGGTCGCACTCCCAGACGGGGATACAGCTCCCCCAATAGCGGTTGCGGCTTATCGCCCAATCTCGGGCATCCTCGAGCCAGTTGCCGAAACGCCTGGCACCGACGTGCTTGGGCACCCAGTGGATCCGGCTGTTCGCCGCCACCATCCGGTCGCGGAATGCCTCGACCCGCACGAACCAGGTGGGGATCGCCTTGTAGATCAGCGGGGTGCCGGTGCGGTAGCAGTATGGGTAGCTGTGTCGGATCTGGCCGCGTCGGTAGAGCAGTCCGGCGACCTTAAGCATCTCGATGAGTTCGAGGTCGGCATCCTTGACCCGGATCCCCGCCAGCGAAGGGGTCGCCTCGGTGAACCGACCCTCGGCATCGACCGGGTCGACCAGCACGTCGAGACCGGCCGCCTGTAATGCGACGAAGTCGGCCTCCCCGTAGGCAGGGGCCATGTGCACCAGACCAGTGCCCTCGTCGGTGGTGACATCGTCTGCCGAAATCACCCGGAAAGCGCCCCTGTCGCGCTCTTCGCCGAACCAGTCGAAGGGCGGCTGGTATCCGGTCCCCACCAGGTCGGCGCCCTGGGCGCGCTTGACGATGCGTACCGATGGCCGAGGCTGCGGCCACAGCCAATCGAGCCTGCTCTCGGCGATCCAGTACCGCTCGCCCTCGGCGACCACGCACACGTAGGTGATGTCCTCGCCCACAGCGACTGCGAGGTTTCCCGGGAGGGTCCATGGTGTCGTTGTCCAGATCAGCAGCCAGTCGCCATCGGCCACCGGCCCCGTTCCGTTGACCACTCCGAGTCGCACTGTGATCGCCGGGTCGTCCACCTGGCGGTAGTCGACATTGGCCTCGAAGTTGGACAGCGGCGTGGCCGCCCCCCACGAGTAGGGCAAGACCTTCACGTCGCGGTAGATCAGCCCCCGATCCCATAGCTGGCGGAAGACCCACCACACGCTCTCCATGAACTCGGGGTCCATGGTCTTGTAGTCATCGTCGAAGTCGACCCAGCGACCGAGCCTCCGTGTGAGCGACTCCCAGTTCTCGGTGTTGGCCTGCACCACCCTCCGGCAGGCCGCGTTGAAGCGCTCGATTCCGTACGCGGCAATGTCCTTGGGACCCGAAAGATCGAGGGCGCGTTCCACCTCCATCTCCACCGGGAGGCCGTGGGTGTCCCACCCGAAACGGCGGACTACCCGGTGTCCCCGCATCGTCCAGTAGCGGGGCACGATGTCCTTGATGGTCCCGGCGAGCAGGTTGCCGTAGTGCGGGCTACCGGTGGGGAAGGGCGGGCCGTCGTAGAAGCTGTACTCCGACTCGGGAGGCCGCATCTCGACCGACCGGGGAAAGGCGTCGATCCGGTCCCATAGCTCGAGGACGCCGCGCTCCAGGTCGGGGAGGTCCACTTGGGCATCCCTCTTTCGAAAAGGGCTGGTCGGTGGTGTCACCGCCGGATCGTACCGCCGGCCCCGCAACCGCCCGGACGCGTTACATCAGGACACCTGGTCAGTTTCGCGGCGGTGCTAAATTGCCGCCCCCACCCACCTGCTTTTCCATGACACGCGAACTGGCGCCGACCACGCTCAAGCGACTCCGCTCCGCTCTCGAGGAGGAGCGCGATCGGATCATCGCCCTGCTCGAGGAGCACGAGCAGGAGCGAGAAGAGGCGCGCCTGTCGGAGACTTCCGCCGAGCGGAGCCCCGAGCCTGCCAGCGCCGAAGCCGGGTCGATGGCTTTCGAGTTCGAGAAGGAGCTCTCGATCGATCAGAATGCGAGCGACCTGCTCCGCAAGGTGGAGCACGCCCTGCGCAGGCTGGCCGATAAAACCTACGGGACTTGTGAGGTATGCGGGCAACCGATCCCAGTGGCGAGGTTGGAGGCCCTTCCGTACGCGACCCTGTGCGTGAAGGACGCTTCCCGGGCCTGAAGCGCAATCTCCCCGTAGGCGTGGCAATCGCCCTGACGGTGGTGATCCTCGATCAGTGGTCGAAGGCATGGGCTGAGCGGACCCTGGTGACGGGTGACATCGTGATCATCCCCGGGTTATTCAGCCTCCACCTCGAGGAGAACCCCGGCGCCGCCTTCAGCATCTTCCAGAACGCCGGTCCTTTTCTCGGGTCGGCGGCGATCCTGGCGACCGGGATCCTGGCTGTCATGCTGGCCCGCAACGCGGGTTGGGCGGAGACGGTTGGATTCGGACTGATCATGGGGGGCGCCATCGGCAACCTCGTCGACCGCATCGTCCGAGGCGACGGCTTCCTCGACGGCAGAGTCATCGACTGGCTGCAGCTCCCTCGCTTCCCGACCTTCAACCTGGCGGACGCGTCGATAACGGCAGGGGTGGTCGTGCTCCTCCTCGCATCGCTGCGGCACCGGTGACCACTGTTGTCCCCGCCGACCTCGACGGGGAGCGGGCCGACAAGGTCGTGGCGGTCCTCGCCGGCGTGAGCCGAGCCGTGGCCCGCCGTTTGGTCGAGGAGGGTGGCGCCCGGAGCGGCAACAGACCTTTGTCGCCGGGCGACCGCCTGCGAGGTGGAGCCGCCATCGAAATCGACGATATCCCCGCGCCGCCCGCGCTCGAACCCGAGGAGGTCCCTTTCGAGGTGATCCATGCCGACCCCCACCTCCTCGTCGTCGACAAGCCACCCGGTATCGTCGTGCACCCGGGTGCGGGCCGGCGTCGGGGGACCTTGGCCGCGGGGCTGCTCGCCGCACACCCTGAGTTGGCAACTGTGGGCGAGCCGGGTCGGTCCGGGCTGGTCCACCGTCTCGACGCCGACACCTCGGGTGTGCTGATCGTCGCCCGAACCGCCGATGCCCACCGGGCGCTTACCGCCGCGTTGCGGCGACGGGAGATCCGGCGGACTTATCTCGCATTGGTCAGAGGCGTGCCCAGCGCTCCCTCGGGCACCATTGATGCCCCCCTCGACCGCGACCCCCATCACCCCACTCGCCGCTCGGTCAGGGCCGGAGGGAAGCCGGCAAGGACCCGCTATCGGGTGCTGGCCTCGTGGCCGGATGTCGCTTTGCTCGAGGTCGAGCTCGAGACCGGCCGCACCCATCAGATCCGGGTCCATCTGGAAGCGATCGGTCATCCGGTGGTGGGCGACCGCACATACGGGGTTCCTTCGCCCGATGGGCGGATGTTCCTTCACGCCTGGAGGGTCTCGCTGGCCCACCCCCACACCGGCGAGACGCTCGAGCTGACCGCCCCGCTCCCCCCCGATCTGAGACATCGGCTGGAGAACCTGGGCCCCAACCAGGGTGCCTTGCCCGAACTCTGACCACCTTTCACCTACCACACCGCTGCCAAGCAGCGGCATTTGTCAGCCGAAGAAGGTAGCGGCGACGTCGTAGATGTCGAGGTCGATTCCCCTGATGGAGGACACGGCCTCGCGCAACGGGATGGGGACGATCTGGTTGCCGCGCAGCGCGACCATCAGGCCCGAGGCGCCCTCCACGGCCAGATCGGCGGCGGCGACGCCGAAGCGCGTCCCGAGGACGCGGTCGAAGGCGCTCGGGGTCCCACCGCGTTGTAAGTGGCCGAGCACGGTGACCCGCGCCTCGAAGCCGGTCAGTTCCTCCAATAGCGGGGCGATCAGGTAAGCAACTCCGCCGAGACGGGCGAACCCGAAGGCGTCGACCGGTAACGAGGCGGCATCGGTCCCGCCTGGCGGCGCGATGCCCTCGGCGACCACGACGAGCGAGTAGTTCTTGCCCCGGTCACGTCTGGTCAGGATGACGTCGGCGACCGCGTCCAGGTCGTATGGGATCTCGGGGATGAGAATGGCATCCGCCCCACCGGCAAGACCCGAGTACGTCGCGATCCAGCCCTGGCTGCGCCCCATGACCTCGACGAGCATTACGCGGTTGTGCGCCTCGGCGGTGGTGGCGATTCGGTCTATGGCCTCCGTGGCGATCTGCACCGCGGTGTCGAACCCGAATGTGAAGTCCGTCCCGGCGATGTCGTTGTCGATCGTCTTGGGGACGGCAACTACGGGGAGACCCTCATCGGCGAGTCGCTGGGCCGTCCGTAGCGTCCCATCGCCGCCCACCACCACCAATCCATCGATGTCGTGGCGCCGTACGCAGCCGGCAACGCTCTTGAATCCATCCCCGTGAACGTAGGGGTCGCGCCGCGAGGTGCCGAGGATGGTGCCGCCGCGCTGGAGGATCCCCCGGACCGAGTCGCGGTCCAGCGGGCGGACCCGGCCCTCCATCAAGCCGTCCCAGCCGTTGAGGATGCCCATCACCGGCCGGTCGTGGTATTCGGCGACGCGCACAGTCACCGCCCTGATGACGGCGTTCAGACCGGGGCAGTCGCCACCTGCGGTGAGTACACCGATAGACCCCATCAGTAGAGGAACATGGGCTTGCCGCCGACGTGGCGCACCTTGGGTCGGTAGGAGGTGACGTCGTACAACTCGTCGACATCCACTCTCTTCACCCCTTCCCTGGTTACCGAGATGGGCACGTTGGTGTATGTGCCGCTGCGCAGCGCCACCATCCTGCCCGATGAGCCCTCGCCGGCCAGGTCGGCCGCCATGACGGCGTAATTGGTAGCCACCATGAGATCCAAGGAGTCGGGTGAACCGGAGCGCATCAGGTAGGCGATCTGCTGATAGACGATCCCTTCACCTGTGCGCTCCTCGAGCAGTCCGGAGAGGATCATGCCCACCCCTCCCAGCTTCTGGTGGCCGTAGGCGTCGGCGGCACCGCCCTGGACCATGTCGCCGCCCTGGAGCCGGGCGCCCTCTGAGATCGTCACCATGGCGTAGCGCGACGCGTTGCGACGCCTGTCCTCGGCAAGCAGCTCAGCCAGCCGATCGACGTCGACAGGGACCTCGGAGATGACACACCGGTCCACTCCGGCGAGGTAAGCAGTAATCAGCGAAGTCTCACCGCTGTACCGCCCGAACAGCTCGACCACTGCGATCCGCTCGTGTGAGCCGGTGGAGGTACGCAGGTCGTGGACGAACTCGACGCCACGGGTCACTGCAGTTGAGAAGCCGATGCAGTAGTCGGTCCCGTGGACATCGTTGTCCATCGTCTTCGGGATGGCCACCACCCGCACCCCCTCGTCGTGCATCCTCAGCGCGTACGAGAGCGTGTCGTCGCCGCCGATTGGGACGAGGACATCGATCCTCTGCCGTTCGAGCACCTCGAGGACGTGTGGCGTGAGGTCGGTGGTCCCGATCTGGGCGCCGTCGCCGCCGAACCGTGAGCGGAGCGCTTCGGGGATGTCCTCCTGGGCGACCTTGGCGGGGTTGGTGCGCGAGGTATGGAGGGTGGTCCCGCCGTAGCGGTCGATGGTCCGCACCGAGCTGGGTGTGAGCGGCACGAAGCTGGCATCCATGCCCTCGGCGTGATCAGTGTTGGTCTCGACGAGACCACCCCAGCCGCGGCGGATCCCGACGACCTCGTGCCCAGCCTCGGTCGC
>DATADW010000176.1:0-4602 GCA_036258335.1 Acidimicrobiia bacterium | reverse complement strand
TCGAATTGCTCCGCCCGCTCGCTCTTGGGTTCTCCAACGTGCTCCTACTCCAGGAGATCACCCGGACCGCGATCAAGGAGGAGCGTGTGCGGCTGGCGCGCGAGCTCCACGACGAGATCGGGCCCTCGCTGGCGTCCCTGGGCTTGGCTCTCGATGTCGCCCTGGTTCAGGGCGTCGAGGATCCCACGCTTGCAGGCAATCTCGAGCGTCTCCGCTCCGATGTATCGATGCTGGTAGAGGAGGTAAGAGCCACGGTCGCCGACCTGCGTAGCGCCGGTGGTGAGAGCCTCAGTCAAGCGGTGCTCAAAGCGGCGGCGCGGGCGGCAAGCGGCACCGAGGTGGTGGTCGATCTCCGAGAGAACCGGCCTCCCCGACCGGCAATCGCCGGCGACGTCGCCGCCATCGTCACGGAGGCGATCCGCAATGCCCTCATCCACTCCGGTGCGGAGAAGATCAGGGTCGAGGGCGACGTCGACTTCGAGAGGGGCTGGGTCCAGGTGAGCGACGGCGGGCGAGGATTTGACGTCGGCGCCGTCCCCGATGGCCATTTCGGGCTGATGGGGATGCGGGAGCGGGCACAGCGGATGGAGGCCCGGCTCGATGTCACCAGCGGCGGGGAGGGGACGACGGTCCGGTTGAGCTGGGGTGGCGCCACATGATCGACGTTGTCGTCGCCGACGATCACCAGCTTTTTGTAGACGGTGTCACTCAAGCGCTCGACGCGCTACCCGACATGCGGGTGGTTGGCAGGGTGGGGGACGGCGATGCGCTCATCGATTTGCTCGCCACACGTAGTCCAGACGTACTCCTGCTCGACATCGACATGCCCGGCCCTACCGGGCTCGAGGTCCTGGAACGTCTCGACCCACCGCCGCCGACATTGGTGGTCTCGATGCACGCCGCCGACGACGACCGGCGTGCCGCGATGGACGCCGGCGCCATGGGGTTTTTGTCGAAGGGTGTGCCGCTCAGCGACCTGGCGGCGGCCATCAGGGCGGTGGAGGCCGGTGAGGCGCTCGACGACGCCGCCACGCTCGCCGATGTCCTCGACCGGCACCGGGCGGCCCGGCTCGATCCTGGGGCGGCGGCGCTCACCGACCGGGAGAGGGAATTGCTTCGACTTCTGGCCAAGGGGGTGACCGCCACCGACGAGATGGCCGACGCTTTGTTCATATCGCAGAAGACGGTGAAGAACCACCTGGCCAACATCTACGCCAAGCTGGGAGTGAGCGACCGCGCCCAAGCGGCGGTAGAAGCGATCCGTCTTGGCATCGTGGCCCGGAATCGTTGACCCACGATATAGGTCGTGCGACCCATGTCGCACCCGGGAGCCCAGTGATACGGTGACTCGAACCGGAGTCGGAGGAGGATTTGTATGGCGATTTGGACCCATCTGGTAACAGCCTGGTACAGGTTTCGGGACAGCGATCTCGGCGCCAGCCTGGTGGAGTATGCCTTGCTTGTCGTGGTGATCGCCCTGGTTGCAATTGCCGGGATGGTCCTGCTGGGCAACGCGCTGAACACCGAGTTCAGCGACGTGGCCAGCCAGGTCGGTGGAGCACCCGGAGGCGGCGGTAGCTGAAAAGCCACCCACCGACTCCGTAAGAACCAAACCGGTCGGGCGATGCCCGGCCGGTTTCTTACGTCAAGGCTCCGACGACGACGTTGCCCCTGCCGTTCGTGGATGCCCTCGGGCGGGAATATCTAAAGGCCACCAAGCGCATCGAAGATGCTGAGCATCGCGGGGCCGAGCAACACAACGAGCAACGCCGGAAAGATGCAGACCACCAGTGGAAACACCATCTTCACCGGCGAGCCGAAGGCCTTCTCTTGCGCCCTCTGCCGGCGCTTGCTTCGGATCTCGTCGGCTTGGATGCGGAGCACCCTGGACATGGAGACACCGAACGCCTCGGCCTGCAGCATCGCAAGGAGGAATGAGCGCAACTCGTCCACATCGGTGCGATCGAGGAGGTGGCGCATCGCATCGCGCCTACTGACCCCCACCCTGGTCTCTTGGAGCATCCGGAAGAACTCCTCGGAGAGCGGACCAGGGACGGTCGCCACCACCCGTGCCAGCGCAGAGTCGAACCCGAGCCCGGCCTCGACGCTGATAACGAGCAGGTCGAGCACATCGGGGAGCGCGTTACGCATCGCCACACGGCGCCCTTCGATTCGGCGCTGCAACCAGGCATCGGGGAGGAGAATGCCGGCTATCGCGGCGAGGCCGGCCATCGCCAATCCCAAGATCCCGTCCACCCGCGTCACCGCCAGGGCGGCGATACCGAGACCCACCAGCACGGTCACGATCTTGACCACCACCCAGGCATTGGGGTCGAGGCTCCTGTTCAACCCCGCCAGTACCAGCTTGCGCTGGGTGCGCCGCGCGAACCCGGATGGGGTGAAGCGCCCAAAGGCGCGGCCTGCCCCGAGGAAGATGGGGGCGATGGCCCGCTCCACCATCGGCCGGCGCAGGGTCTGCTCCCGGAGCGAGCCATCGCGCAGGCTCGCTCGGCCGTAGAGGGCGAGACGACTGCTGGTCGAGGCGCTACGCGCCCGGATTACACCAGCTCCCACCCAGATCCCCAGCGCGGCGACCGCCACGAATACCAGGACCACGGCGATCAGCATCGACCATTCCATCTCAGACCTCGATGTCCACGAGGCGGCGCAGCCAGAAGACACCAAACACCAAGAGCAACCCGGCTACGGCGAGCGCGGCAACCCCGATCGGGTCGCTCAGCAGCGGTTCCAGGTAGTTGGGGTTGACGATGAGCAAAAAGCCGAAGAGAAGCACTGGTATCAAGACCAACACGATCGCAGAGATGCGGCCCTCGGCGGTGAGCGCCTTGACCTCGCCCCGCAACCGGTTGCGGGCCACCATCGTGTCGGCCACCGTCTGCAGCACCTCGGAGAGGTTGCCGCCAACCTCCCGCTGGATCTCGATCGCCATCACGGTCCACCGGAAATCCTCGCTGTTCATCCGCTCCGCTATCCCCTGGAGCGACTGGACGACGGGGCGGCCCAGCCGGGACTCGGCAACGGCCCTCCCGAACTCGCGCCCCGCTGGGTTGGGGGACTCCCCCGCCACCGACTCGACAGCTTGCACCAGCGAATAGCCGGCGCGCAACGAGGTGGCCATCAGGGTGAGCGTGTCGGGCAGCTGTTGCACGAAACGGTTTCGCTCCTGCCGGCCGACACGCTCCACCAGAGCGAAGACGATCAGGACCGCCACCAGGAAAACGAGGCCACCCCAGAGGAAGGACTTCATCAACACGGCCACCAGACCACCTGCGACCGCAGCCAGCCCTATCGCAGCGGCGATGGCCTCACCGGGCCGGAGCAGGATATTGGCCGAGTCGAGCGCCGAGTTGATCGCTCCGGTGAGCCCTCGACGTTGCGCCACCGCCTCCGCTTGCGCCGACAGGTGGCGGAAGATGGGGAGTCTGCTGAGGATCCCACCCCTCTCGTTGGACCGCGCCTCTGAGGTCCCGTAGGCCCTGAGCCGACCACCGAGCCGCTCTTCGTCCTCACGGCCCCAGGCGAGGATGAGAACGAACATGGCGACGACGGCGAAGATGGCCACTGCGATCAAGAGCCTCAGCGTGCCCGGGCTGGCGGGGAGCGTCGACGCCTTCTGGTAGGTCGCGGGAGTGACAACGGTCGTCGTGGTGGGAGCCGGGACCGTCGTAACCAGGAAACCGGGCACGAGGACGGTCTGGCCGTCGACCAGCTCGTTGTCGTAGACGGCGCCGAAGTCGACCTCCACATGGTTGGACTCGGATGCGGTGAACCGCACCACCACCCTGTTTTCGAGCACGCTCCCGATGCCTTCGAACAACCCCACTAGCTCCTCGGGATCAGTCGCGGCGAAGTAGGTGCCACCCGTCTGCTCGGCCATCTGCCGTAGCGGCCCTTCGTCGAATTGCGTGCCCTGGAGACCGATGCTGTAGATGGTCATGCCCACCCCCTGGGCAGCGGCAATGGCCTCGTCGAGGGTGTGGGTCGTCCCCCGAGCGGTGTTGGCTCCGTCGCTGAGGACGATGGCGTTGGCATCGAGGTCTGGCTCTAGAGCGAACAGCTCGGCAGCGTCGAACACAGCGTCGTAGAGCGGTGTCTGGTTGCCAAGCACCTCGATCGCCTCGATGAAACGGCGGAGCACCTCCTCGTCACGGGTGAAGGGCTGGACTTCCTGCTCCCTACCGAAGGCGATCACTGCCACCGAGTCCTGGGGCCGCTTCTGCTCGACGAAGGCGAGCGCCGCTGCCTTGGCCTCCTCCAAGGGCCGTCCTTCCATGCTCTCCGAAGCGTCGATCACCAGGACGATGCCTGTCGGGGTGGTCGACTCGGCGATCTGGGCTTTCTCTTGGATCCGGTCAGGGGGGACCGGCTCGCCGTCCTCGGTGATGGTCATCAGGTCCGGGTCGAGCAGCTCGACCATGTTGATGCCATTGATCACCATGGTCACCGATGGGTAACGGTCGGTGTCAAGGCTGGAGATCCGGATGGCGGGCTCGCCGTCGGCATCCTGCGCCGCCGCTGGGGCCGCTCCGATGATCCCGGCTAGGACGGCCAGGACGAGTGCCGTCCGCATTCGACTCATTG
>DATADW010000175.1:0-3666 GCA_036258335.1 Acidimicrobiia bacterium | reverse complement strand
GATACAGCGAATTCGGCTTGAAACTCGGTAAGTGCAATGTCGGCTGCTTGTCGGCCCCGCTACTGCCTGCTACCGATTCAACCGGTTGGCGCTGGTTCGCACGCTCGGCTCTGTCCCACTATCCGGCTTTTCCGAGCAAAGAGTATTTGTTCCGCTCGGTTTGGATCGGCAGCTTCGTGAAGATGTTCGAGCCGTGGTTGGGGACGGTCTTGGGGCTGAGCTGAAGCAGCCCGATCTCGGGTTTGGTGATGGCCGACGATCGCCTCCCCGGCGACGAGGACGGCTTCTTCACCGAGCCTTCCTGAGCAGGCGGGTCCCCAACCAGGCGAGCAAAGCGGCACCCAGAAACCCGGTAATGGCGAACGGGAGGCTCTGCCCGGCAACGATGCCCGCACCCTCGCTCGCCCCGTCTCGTCCACCGCCTGCACCACGAAGAGCACGCCGACGATGGCAACACCGGCAGCAAGCACAAAGCCAACGTCGGCGCCGACGAAGCTGGGTCCATGTGGCGTGGGTTTCCTCTCTCTCTCTCTTTCGGCTAGCCCTCGTCGAGTTGGCTCACTCTCTGCTCTACGAAGCGACCTAGGAGTAGCAACCGCCCTCTACCAGGGTTAACCCTTGGCCGTCTGGCTCGGAATCAGGTGCCTGCACTCTGGCGACCGCGACCGATGAGGTGGCACGATACGACCATGACGACGGTCCTAATCGTGGACGATCATCCCAGCTTCAGGGGGTTCGCCCGTCAGCTCCTCGAGAGAGAGGGGTTCCATGTGGTCGGCGAATCGGCAGACGGCGAGTCTGGGCTACGAGCCGCGTTGTCCCTGCGACCCGAGGTGATCCTCATGGACGTCCAACTACCCGATGTGACCGGCTTCGAGATCACCCGCCGCCTTCTCGCCGAGATGACAGCGAGGGTCGTTCTGGTTTCAACCAGAGACGAATCCGACTACGGCGACGACATAAAGTCCTCCGGAGCAGTCGGTTTCGTGCCCAAGGCGGAACTATCCGGTGCCCGTATCCGCCACCTGGTGAATGATCCCGTGAACGAACAGCCAGCCGCACCGAGCGCTGACGACAAGAGCGTGCGAATCCTCGATGAGAGGTCTCCATGACAGACGCGGCGCGGGCTCGAGATCTCCGATGGACCGTAGCCGGATGGGCGGTGATCGTTGTCGCCGCGGTGCTGGGCGCATCACTCTTGATAAGCGATTACCTGCTCGATGACCTCAGCCTCGAAGAGGTTCCCCTCGCCTTCGCCTTCGTCTCCTTCGGCGTGGTGGGCGCAGTATTGATGCTGCGAGTCCCCGGACACCGACTAGGGCCTCTGTTCGCCTTCATTGGCCTGGCGCCGATGCTGGGCGCAGCGGTGCAAGTGCTGGGGGTACGGATGGCCGAACCCGGCTCTCCGCCCGGGGCATTCACTACCATGGTGGGAGACGTGTCCTGGGGCCCGACGCTGGCCCTCGCATTGGTCTTGCCAGCCCTGCTGTTCCCCACGGGACGTCCCCCGAGTCCGCGGTGGGCCTGGGTGGGTTGGGCGACCGTTGTGGTCGCGGCGGGCTTCGTGGTTTTCACCGTCTTCCAACCCGAATTCATCACGTTCGATGCGAGTGGTCAACAGGTGACAGTGCCCAACCCGATCGGCATCGAGGGTTTCACCAATCAAGAGGAAGAGAGCGGCCTGCTCCCTGTCCTCTACGTGGCGCTGGCATTGCTCTCGGTTTTGTCGCTCGCCTCACTGGTGGTGCGTTACCGCAGGGCCGATGCCGAGCTGCGAGCTCAGTTGAAGTGGCTCCTCTTTGCCGCGGCTCTCCTGGTCGCTTGGGTGGTGGCGGTGATGTTGGCCCCGTCGCTCGACGAATCGGATTGGAGCGGGGCGGTTCTCGCCCTGTTGCTGGCCGGGATCCCCGTTTCCGCAGCGATCGCCATTCTCCGCTACCGGCTGTATGACGTCGATGTGGTGATCAACAAGACCCTGGTGTACGGAGTACTGGCCCTGTTCGTCACCGTGGTGTACGTGGCTTTGGTGGTGGGGATCGGCACCGTGGTCGGCGGCACGGGGAATCTGGTGCTGTCGATCGTGGCCACTGCCGTGGTGGCGGTGGCCTTTCAACCCGTGCGGGATTGGGTGCAGCGTTTCGCCAACCGCGTCGTTTACGGCCGCCGGGCGACTCCATACGAGGTGCTGTCGGATCTTTCGGGGAGGATGGCCCAGGCGCGGGCGACCGAGGAGCTGCTCCCCGGGATCGCGGCCATCGTGGCCGAGGGGGTGGGCGCGGCGAGGGTCGAGGTTTGGCTCCGGGTCGGACCGGACCTGGTGCGGGAGGCGGCATGGTCCGAACCGCCCAGCGCTCCGCTAGAGCCGCCCACCGTGGTGGACAGTGCAGTGTCGGTTCCCGGCGCCGACGCCGCCGTCCCTGTCCGCCACCAAGGCGAGCTTCTCGGGGTGATAAGTGTGGTCAAGCATCGCGGCGATCCTCTCAATTCGGCCGAAGCCAAGCTGTTGGACGATTTCGCCTCTCAAGCCGGGCTGGTGCTGCGCAACGTCCGTTTGGTCGAAGAGCTGCGGAGCTCTCGACAGAGGCTGGTGACGGCGCAGGATGAAGAACGACGTCGGCTGGAACGCAACCTCCACGACGGCGCCCAGCAGCGGCTCGTGTCCATTGCCCTTGCTCTGCGGATGGCACGGGACATGGCCGATTCCGAATCCGGGAGCGGGCTCGGAGAGAGGCTCGATCAGGCGTCGGACGAGTTGGCGCTGGCACTGAGCGAGCTGCGGGACTTGGCGAGAGGGATCCACCCGGCGATCCTCACCGATCGGGGGCTGATTCCCGCGCTCACCTCGCTCACCGATCGCAGCGCGGTGCGTGCCACGGTGGAGTCGACACTCGACCGTCGTCTTCCCGCCGCGGTGGAAGCCACCGCCTATTTCGTCGTCGCCGAGGGGCTTGCTAACGCGGCGAAGTACTCGGGGGCGACCATGGCTCGGGTGCGGGTCCATATCGAGGAGGGGTGGCTCCGAGTCGAAGTGTCCGACGACGGCGTGGGCGGGGCCGACCCCCTACGAGGCTCAGGGCTGCGGGGGCTGAGCGACCGGGTGGAAGCCATCGGCGGTGTCATGGAGCTTCGCAGTCCACCCGGAGAGGGGACCACTCTCCGCTGCCTGATCCCAGTCGAGGAGGCTGAGTCAACTGGGCGGGAGCGGGTCGCCGCCGCCGAGCGGGACTCCATGGCGCGGCCGGGCGTGCGATGACGGGTGACACGCCGGCGGGGCCTTCCGGGGTCAAGATCTTCCTCATCGCCGACATCCGCGGTTACACCTCGTTCACCCACGACTACGGCGACGAGGCCGCGGCCCGGCTCACTACCACGTTTGTCGAGATGACCGGTGAGGTGGCACTGGCGCATCACGGCGCGGTGATCGACTTCAAGGGCGATGAAGTGCTGGTGGGCTTCGACTCGCCACGTCAAGCGATCCTGGCCGCGATCCGTCTCCAGAGCCGGCTGGTGGAACGCGCCATCGACGAACCCGAAAAGCCCCTCTACGTCGGGATGGGATTGGACGCGGGTGAGGCGGTCATCGTGGAGGGCGGCTACCGAGGCGGTGCCCTCAACCTGGCCGCTCGGCTCTGCAGCTTGGCCGGTCCCGGGGAGATCCTGGCATCA
>DATADW010000174.1:0-14099 GCA_036258335.1 Acidimicrobiia bacterium | reverse complement strand
TGGAGAATCCCCATCGCCGTCTCGAACAGCTCGTCGGGCTCCATCTGGATCAGCTCGTCGCGGGGGAGCGTCTCCAGGATGGCGAGCAGGTCCTTGCCATCGTGGCTGTTGGAGGGGAACCCCGCTCTTTCGATCACCATCGAGACCTTGCGGCGGAGCAAAGGGATACGCCCCGGGTCGGTGTTGTAGACGATCGAGGTGTACAGACCGAGGAACCGCCACTCCCCAATCACCTCGCTATCGGGTCCGAAACGCTTGACGCCGACATAGTCGAGGTAGGCGGGGCGGTGGACGGTTGAGACCGAGTTCGCCTTCGTCAAGTTGAGCGGGTTCGGCTGCCGGGCCAGCCGACGGACCTCCGGAGGGGCCTTGGCGAAGCTCTGCGAGATCGTCTCATCCGACTCCTCGCGCAAGATTCCCAGCCCGGACCCGGCGACCGGGATGAGGGCGTCCTCACCGTCCTCGCGGATGAGGTCGTAGGCCCGGTAACCGAGAAAGGTGAAGTGGTTGTCGCCCAGCCAGGCGAGGAAAGCACTGGCCTCGGCGAGCTCGTCGGGGTCGATCGGCGGCGGGTTCTCCTCCAGCGCCTTCACGACGTCGTGCAGCTCGGCGATCATGCGCGGCCAGTCCTCGACGGCGACGCGCACATCATCCAGGACCGCTCGAAGGTCGGCGGCGAGCTCCTCTAGCAAGGCGGGGTCGCCCTGGCGGTCTACTTCGATATGGATGAACGACTCACGGATTGCGTCCTCGTCGCCCCTGGCGGCCACGCCGAGCAGAGCTCCCACCCCGTCGCGTCTGACCGCGATCACCGGATGCACCACCGTGTGGATCCCCAGACCGTTCCGACTCAGCGCCATGCGGACCGAGTCGACCAGGAACGGCATGTCGTCGGTCACCGTCTCGACAACGGTGTGAGTCGTCTGCCAGCCGTCGCGGTCGAATTGAGGGTTATAGGCGCGCACACTGGCTGTGTTGGTCGACCGGCGGGCCGCCAGGCTCCAGTGAGCGATGGCGGCACCGTAGAGGTCGACCGGGTCGACCTCGGTCAGGTCGTCCGGTGCCGCGTTGGCGTAGTACCGGCGGACGAATGACTCGAGATCGTCGGACTGCTCGGGGCGGGCCCGCTCGCGGGCGATCGCGGCCACCCTGTCGATGACCCCGGCCTTGGCCTCGTCCGCTTTCACCGTGGCTCCTACGGATCTCTGCAAATCGGGGATCGGATGTCGGGAGCGGGACTCCCCGGCGTCCGCACCCGGCTTGCGATGCTCAACCTAGCCCCCGGCGGTCCTTTCGCACATCGCACCAGGACGCTCAAGCCAGGCCATCGAGCCAGCGCACCGTTTCTGCGGCGATGTGATCGACCACATCGCCCGTCGATCTCCCTTTGGCCCGCCAGCCGTGATCCACAGCCTCGAGATCCACCGTGGTGACCATGGGCAGCGGGCGCACCCACCGGTCGTACTCACCGGGGCGGCTCATCGAGTCGTTCGACCCCCGGAAGGAGAGAACCGGCACCCCGATCCTCGGGAGATGCTCCACTCGCAACCGTTCCGGGCGGCCCGCGGGGTGCACCGGGTAGGCGTAGAGCACCAGGGCACGACAGGGATGACCGGTGGCGACGAGCATGCTCGCCATGCGGCCGCCCATCGACCGACCGGCGAGCACGACCCGGGCCGGGTCCGCTCCGGAGTGGCCGGCCAGCGCCAGGCTTGCAGACCGGTGGCATTCGAGCAGGGTGTCGGCCGGATCGGGGCTTCGCCGGCCCTCGGTGATGTATGGGTAGTCGAAGGATGCCACCCCCATCCCGCGTTCGGAGAGGGCTGACCGCAACGCGGCGTTGAGCGGGTGGTCCTGCCCGGCACCGGCTCCCGGAGCCAACAGCAGAGGAGGGCCCTCACCGGCAACGACCATCCGAACGCTGCGTCCCGGCGCCCAGGTGACGTCGATGTCGAGTACCGGGGCCATGCCGCCGAGGTTATCGGGCGGCGGGTGCCATCCCCCACCGGGCTAGCCTCGTCGTGCGTTCCCCTGAACGAGGAGAGAAGCGCTGATGGCCCGACTCCCGGATCCCGTCGCCGAGGTGCTCGATCGGGCATTGGTGGCCGAGTTGACCGTGATCACCCCCAGCGGGCGGCCGGTCACCCATCCAATGATCCCCCTGACAGACGGTGATCTCGTCTATATGCACTCCAGCGCCCTCTTCTCCAAGAAGTTGGAGCACATCAGGGCCAACCCGAAGGTCTCGCTGGCGGTGACCGATCTCAACGCAGCCCACGGAGAGCCTCTACCGCACCGGGTGACCGTCCAGGGTGACGCCGCAGTCGAGGAGGACGATCCCCATTCCACCTGGGAATGGCTCGCTCCGCGGTGGTTTCAGAAGGAGCCCGGAATGGAGGCTTTCTACAAGCAGCGGGTGGCGCTGCCGCTCTTCTGGGAGAAGGCCGTGATCAAGGTCACCCCTCGCCGGGTGGTGCTTTGGGAGGGGGGTCGCACCGACCATCCGCCCCGGGTCTTCACCATGGAGCCGGCGTGACCGCCCCCGGGCTCGATCTGGTCGAGGCGGGCGGCTATGACCGCGCCGTGCTCGCCTACGTGGACGACGACGGGTACCCCATGGAAGTGGCCACAGGTTTTCGCACCGAGGACGAACTGCTGGTGCTGGATGAGCCGGCGGGCGACGTGTCGCCCACGGATGGAATGCGGGTTGACGTTCTCTTCAGCCACATCCGACCCGTGCCCGGTTACGGCTACGACCAGCGCCGCTACGTCTCGGTATGGGGGACGGTACGGCACGGCGACGGGGTGCTGATCGTCACGCCGGAGCGAGCCAAAGGGTGGGACGAGAACGATGTGCCCTTCTTCGAGTACTCCGAGCGTTCGGTTCCCCAGGCGCACCGGTACTTCCGCGACCTGGGGAGGCTCCAGGATCGTGAGGTGCGTCCCAAGCTCGCCGGGTTCTGGTTGTTCCTCCGGGCCACCCGGCTTCCCTTCATCACCGCCACGTTCGTCCCCGTGGCGCTGGGCGTGGCCGCCGCCGCAAGCAACGGCGCGTTTGACCTGTGGCTGGCGCTGCTCACCCTTCTCGGGGCGATCTTCATCCACCTCGGTCTCAACGTCACCAACGACGTGTTCGACACGCTGAGCGGCGCCGACGCCGCCAACTCGACGCCCACCCCGTTCAGCGGCGGTTCGCGTGTCATCCACTACGGCCTGGTCAGCATGCGGACCATGGCGTTGATGGCCGGGGCGTTCTTTCTGGCCGGAGGCGCCATCGGGGTCTACCTCGCCGCCACCCGGGGGTGGGAACTACTCATCATCGGAGCAGTGGGGATGTTCTTCGCCGTCTTCTACACGGCGCCGCCCTTCAAGCTGGTCTATCGGGGGCTCGGTGAGATCGCGGTCGCCCTCGGCTTCGGGCCGGCCATGCTGCTCGGAGCGTACTTCGTCCAGGCACAGACGATCACGGCCGAGGCGTGGCTGCTGTCGGTACCGATGGCAATCCTGATCGCCCTCGTCCTCTACGTGAACGAGATCCCCGACCGGCCGGGTGACGCTGCGGCCGATAAGCGCACCTTGCCGGTGCGCTGGTCGAAGGAGGCGGTGATCCGGGGCTATGAGGTGGCGGCCGGGCTGGCGTTCGCCGCCATCGCCATCGGCGCGGTCACCGGGATCATGCCGCGCCCCACCGTCATCGCGCTCGCCACCATCCCGCTCGCCCTGCAATGTGTCCGCCAGCTGGGCACGTCCTACGACCAGCCATACGCCCTGATGCCGGCGATGCAAACCAACATCAGGCTCCACCTGTTCACCGGTCTGTTGCTGCTCGGCGGCTATCTGGTGGCGATCATCGCCGGCGCACTGATGGAGGACCCGCCCTCCTTCCTGGTCTGATCCCGGCGGTACCCTCGGGTCATGAGGATCCGTGTCCTCTCGGGCCCAGACGCCCTCGCCGAGATGGCGGCGACCACCATCGCCGGGTTGCTGGCGAACTCTCCAACCCCCCGGGCGGACCTGGCGCTGTCGGGAGGCAGCACCGTACGAGGGACCTACAGCCGGCTGGTCGAGGAAGACGTCGCCTGGGATCGGGTCGACCCCTGGCTATGTGACGAGCGGTGGGTGCCCCACGACCACCCAGAGAGCAATGGTCGGATGATCGAAGAGATCCTGACCGGGCGTCTCCCCGCCAGGTTGCTCAGACCCGACTACGCCCCGGACCTCGATCCGCATGACTCAGCCTCACGGTACGAGGAGGCCATCCGCCAGGTGATACCCGACGAGGGCGGAAGTCTCCGGCCCCATCTCGCAGTGCTCGGGGTGGGTGATGACGGCCACACCGCCTCGTGCTTCCCCGGGAACGATGCCCTGGAGGAGCGGGAGCGCATCTACATCGCTTCTTGGGTTTCGGCACTGGCGGCTTGGAGGCTGACTTCGACCGTTCCGCTGCTCCACGCCACCCGGCATCTTGTGTTCCTGGTGGCTGGGAGCGGCAAGGCCGAGGCGGTCGCCGCCTTCCTCGAGGGCGAAGGTGACCCCGTGCCGGCCCGGATCGTGGCGGATGGGGCGGAGGACGTCACTGTTCTCCTCGACGTCGCCGCCGCCGAGCGGCTCACAGGGACGGGGTACGAACGGATCTGACCGGTCGGTTCCGCTGGATTGGCCCCATGCGTTCTTACACTCCTGCAGTGCTCCGCCGGTGTCCCGCCGTTCTGCTCGTCGTGCTGCTCGCCGCATGTGCGTCGGGCGCCGACACCCAGAGCGCCCGGCTGGTCGATCCCTACTCGGCCCGAGCGCCGTCGACCACATCGGTCACGGCCAAGACCACCCCGACCACCAAGGCGACCACCGCAGCGAGCGAACCCGAAGACCTAGAAGGGCGGGTGCAGCGCGAGGAAGCGATCGAGTTCGCCTCCGGCTTGAAGCTCGACATCCATGCCCCGCTCAGCGGCGGAAACCACCCGGTTGCCGTGCTGGTCCATGGCGGCGGGTGGGTGACAGGGCACCGATACACCATGTCTCGACTGGCCGACGCCCTCGCCGCACGAGGGGTCGTTGCCTACAACGTCGACTACCGGCTGATCGGGCAGGGGGGCGGCTACCCGACCACCTTCGAGGATCTCGCCTGCGCCGTCCGCTTCGCCCGCTCCGACTCTGCACGGTTCGGGGGAGCGGGTGGCCGTGTGGCCGTCGTCGGGCACTCGGCTGGCGGTCACCTCGCGGCAGTGATCGGGCTTTCCGGCGACGGTTACCGCGGCGATTGCGTCGAGGACGACGGCTCGGCGCTGCCCGACGCCATGGTCGGGCTGGCTGGCCCCTACGACCCGAGCCGGTTCCTGGTCCCGCTCTCCTCCTTCTTTGGAGGGCCGCCCGAGACTGCGCCCGAGGCGTGGTCGGCGGGAAACCCCTTTCAACTCCTCGGTGCCAACCCTTCGCTCGTCGTCCGGTTGGCCTGGGGCGACCAGGACACCATCGTCCCCGAGTACTACGGCACCTCGTTCCAAGAGGCGCTCGCAGCAGCCGGGTATGACGCCACCTTCACCGTGGTCCCCGGCGCCGACCACGGGGCGATCCGCAGCCCCCGGACCGAGGGCGCACCGGTGGTCGACCTGGTTATCGAAGCCCTGACTACCGCCGGCCAGACACCGGTGATCCCCACCACCACCTCGGGCTAGACCTGCCCGGCCTCCCCAGGGTCGACGTTACATCTCGGCGATAGAGCGGATGCGATGGCGTGGACCGAAGGCGGGCGGGCGGGCCCCCACCGTCTCCACGAGCCTGATGACACGCTGGCGGTGACCGCGGTAGGGGTCGAGCAGGTCGATCATCCTGGCGTCGTCGCCACGAGGCTCGCCGGCGAGGTTCCACGCCACCTGGTTGGGGAGGTGAAAGTCGCCCACCTGGACGGCATCGGCGTCACCGGCTGCCACCGACAGGGACTCTGCGGCGGTCCACCACCCAACGCCGGGGATCGATGTGACCCGGCCGTACATCTCGGCCAGCGGCAGCCGAAGCGCCCCCTCCAGCCACCCCGCCCGGGCAGCCACCCGGCGGACCGTTTCGGCCCGCCGTCGTTCCATCCCCAACGGGTGATAACGGTATGCGGGCAGCATGGCCAGGTCCTCGGGGGCCGGCGGGAGCAGCAAACCACCGGGCCCAGGCGCCGGGCCAGACAACAGCCTGACGAGGCGGCGCCATGCGGAGAACGCCTCTTGACCGGTCACCTTCTGGGCGATCACCGTGGGCACGAGGATCTCGAGCAGCCTCCCGGTAGCGGGGATCCGCAACCCGGGCGCCCGCCGGTTGAGCCGGCGCACCGGTCCGGGGGGCGGGTCGAAACTCTCCACTGGGTCGAGGAGCCCTGCGGTGGCTGCGGCGGCGCCGAGAGCCCAGGCACTCCCCTGGCCCCAAGCCTGCGCCTCGAGATGACCGGCGGTCACCCGCAGCCGCAGAGTGGCGGGCCCTTCGGGGGTTCTGGTGGCCCGCCACACCTCGTCGCCGACGACCCGGTTGCACGGATCGCGGTAGCCCTGGACGAACCTGGCGCAGGTACGGGTCAGATCGAGCGGCCCGGACAGCGCCACCTCGACGCGCTCGACATCGAGGACTGCGGGGCTGGTCAGCGTCATCGGGGTAGCACCGTAGCCGGTGGCCACGACGCCTCCCGGCCTCCTTGGCGAGCGGCCCCGGCGCCTACCATCACCGGGTGACCACGCTCCAGGAGAGCCGTTCCTCCACTCCCGTGCTGGGGACATCGGTGACCACTTCGGCCATCGCCTCCTACCTGGCCGCGGTCCCCTCGGTCGACGAAGTGGGCGTGGGTGAGCGGGTCGCTGCGCTGGGTACGAGGAGCATCAAGAAGGCGTCGAAGCGCGACGCCCTTCTCCTGGCGGTGCGGATGATGGACCTCACCACACTGGAGGGGAAGGACACCGCAGGGAAGGTGGCGCAGTTGTGCGCCAAGGGGATCCGGCCCGACCCGGTGGACCCTTCGGTACCACCGGTGGCGGCGATATGCGTGTATCCCAATCTGGTGCCATTCGCTCTCGAGGCACTGAGCGGCACATCGGTCAAGGTCGCCTCAGTCGCCACCTACTTTCCCAGCGGTCAGGCGCCGCTCGAGGTCAAGCTCGACGAGACCAAACGGGTCGTGGCCATGGGGGCACACGAGATCGACATGGTGATCGATCGCGGCGCCTTCCTGTCCGGCCGCCATCTTCCGGTATTCGAGGAGATCGTCGCGGTCAAGGAAGCCTGCGGGCCCGCCCACCTCAAGGTGATCCTGGAGACGGGCGAGTTGGGGACGCTCGACGCGGTGCGCCGCGCCTCGATGTTGGCGATGGCGGCCGGAGCCGACTTCATCAAGACCTCTACTGGCAAGGTGCAACCCGCCGCCACCCTCCCCGTCGGGCTCGTGATGCTGGAGGCGATCCGCGATTTCGAACGTCTCACCGGCGTGGCGGTGGGGATGAAGCCCGCCGGGGGAATCAGGGTCTCCAAGGACGCCATCAAGTGGCTGGTGATGGTGCACGAGACGCTGGGGAGCGCGTGGTTGACCCCGGACCGCTTCCGTATCGGGGCATCCAGCCTGCTCAATGACGTGCTGATGCAGCTTCGCTGGCTGGCCACCGGCCGGTACCAGTCCCCCGACTACTTCACCGAGGCCTGACGTGCCCACGGGTTTTGGCGTCACCAAGCGCGGCGATACCGCGCCCAGCGACGCCAATACGTGGGAATACGAGGCATCGCCGCAGACGGCGGAGATGGTTTCGCTCCGCGAGCGGTACGGGTTGTTCATCGACGGGCGGTTCGTCGAGCCGGCGTCGGGATCGTGGTTCCCGACAGTCAACCCCGCCACTGAGGACCTCCTCTCCGAGGTGGCCGAGGCGGGCGAGGAGGACGTCGACCTGGCGGTGACGGCGGCACGGCGCGTCTCCAAGAGTTGGGGGCGGACCCCCGGTGCGGAGCGGGCCAAGTACCTCTACCGGATCGCACGGATGCTCCAGGAGCGCGCCCGCGAATTCGCCGTGGTCGAGACGATGGACGGAGGCAAACCGATCAGGGAGTCACGCGACGTCGACCTCCCCCTCGTCGCCGCCCACTTCTTCTATCACGCCGGGTGGGCCGACAAGCTCGAGTACGCCTTCCCCGGGCTGTCGCCCGAGCCGCTGGGTGTGGCCGGTCAGGTGATCCCGTGGAACTTCCCGATGATGATGCTCGCCTGGAAGGTGGCACCCGCCCTGGCCACCGGGAACACGGTGGTCCTCAAGCCGGCTGAGACGACCCCGCTCACAGCACTCATGTTCGCCGAACTCGCCAACGAGGCCGGACTACCTCCCGGGGTGCTCAACGTGGTCACCGGCGGCGGGGCGACGGGGAGCGCCGTCGTCGCCCATCCCGAGGTGGACAAGGTTGCCTTCACCGGCTCCACCGCCGTCGGCAAGGCGATCCGCCGCCGGCTCGCCGGGACGGGGAAGAGGCTCACGCTGGAGTTGGGGGGCAAAGGGGCGCACGTCATCTTCGACGACGCACCGCTCGACCAGGCGATCGAGGGCGTGATCAACGGCATCTTCTTCAACCAGGGGCATGTCTGCTGCGCCGGGAGCCGACTCCTTGTGCAGGAGTCGATCCACGACGTCTTCGTCGACAAGCTCAAGGAAAGGCTTGCCACGCTCCGTGTCGGCGATCCGCTCGACAAGAACACCGATGTCGGGGCGATCAACAGCAGCGATCAACTCGACAAGATCACCGAGTTGGTCCGCGCCGGCGAGGCCGAAGGCGCTGAGATGTATCAACCCGAGTGCGCCCTCCCCGCCAACGGCTTCTGGTTCCGGCCAACCCTCTTCACCGGGGTGTCGCAGAGCCACCGGATTGCCCAGGAGGAGATCTTCGGCCCAGTCCTCTCGATCCTCACCTTCCGAACTCCCGACGAGGCGGTGGAAAAGGCGAACAACACGCCATATGGACTATCGGCCGGGGTGTGGACCACGAAGGGCTCGCGCATCCTGTGGATGGCCGACCGGCTGCGCGCCGGTGTGGTGTGGGCCAACACCTTCAACAAGTTCGACCCGGCGTCGCCCTTCGGCGGCTACCGCGAGTCGGGGTTCGGCCGCGAGGGTGGGCGCCATGGGCTGCTCGGCTACCTCAAGGGCGGGCAGGGCTGATGGCCCGGCTCGACGTCCGCAAGACCGCCAAGCTCTACATTGGCGGCGCCTTCCCCCGCTCGGAGTCGGGGCGCTCCTACCCGGCGCTCGCCCCCGACGGCACCGTCTTGTCCCGCGTGTCCTGGGCATCGCGCAAAGACCTGCGCGATGCGGTGCGGGCCGCCCGCAAGGCCCAGCCGGGTTGGGCGGAGCGCTCTGGGTACAACCGCGGCCAGGTCTTGTATCGCATCGCCGAGATGCTCGAGGACCGGCCCGGCACGTTCGTCGACGCTCTGGCCGCAGGCGGCTCATCGGGTCGAGAGGCGCGAACCGAGGTGGCCACCTCGATCGACCGTCTGGTGTGGTACGCCGGATGGTGCGACAAGTTCGCCCAGACCTACGGCAACCTCAACCCGGTGGCCGGTCCGTTCTTCAACCTCTCCGCTCCCGAGCCGGTCGGCGTGGTCGGCGTGGTGGCGCCCGATGAACCGGCACTACTCGGGCTGGTGAGCCGGGTTGCTCCCGCCCTTGTCCCCGGCAACGCCCTGGTCGTCTTGGCATCTGAGCCGCAACCTCTGCCGGCAGTCGCCTTCACCGAGGTGCTGGCGACGTCGGACGTCCCCGGGGGCGTGGTCAACCTGTTGACCGGTCCCAAGTCGGAGCTGCTACCGGTGCTCTGCTCGCACATGGACGTCCAAGCGGTAGACCTCGCCGGTGCCGCCCGGGACATGGTTGGCCCGATGGAGGAACTGGCCGCCGAGAACGTGAAGCGGGTGGTGGGGCTGGACGGGTCTCCTTACTCACAGCACCCACTCCTCATCGCTGCCTTGACCGAGACGAAGACCGTCTGGCACCCGAAGGGGTTATAGGTGGTAGGTGGTAGGTGCCGAGACGGCAGACGGCAGCCAGAGACGGAAGACGGAAGACGGAAGTGAAAGTCAAAAGGGGCGAGAGTCTGTTCTTGATTGGGGGTGCCCGAGGGGGTGGCTCCTGCCAGCCCACTCGGCCTGGTCGGGGCGGCATGTACGGCCCGACCAGCACAAATGAGCGCGGCCAAAGGCCGCACGACTCAAACTGCCCGGTGGCGAAGCCGCCGGGCAAGGAAAGGGGGGCGGCTCCGCCAGACCCCCTCGGCCTGGTCTGGGCGGCTTGCCGTCACGACCAGCAGAAATGAGCGCGGCCGAAAGGCCGCACGATTCAGCACATCCCGGCGGCAAAGCCTCCGGGATTGTGTGGTTCGCCATCGTGCTCGCTGGGTTGGGGTGGGGCACGGGGACGGTGGCAACCCGCGCCGCGCTGCTGGCGGGCGTTCCCCCGTTCTTGCTCCTCGCGGCGAGGTTCACGCTGGCGACGGTCCTGGTGTTGGTATGGCTAGTGGTCAGGGGTGAGATACCCCGGGATCGACCGGTGTGGCGCGATGGCGCCATCCTCGGTGTGGTCAATATGGCGATGCCCACCTTCTTCTTCACGCTGTCGCTGCAGCACCTCTCCGCCGGGATCGGCGGTCTGCTCATCGCCCTGGTGCCGCTCGGGACCGCCTTTTGGGCGCACTGGCTGCTCGAGGACGAGCCCCTCCACACTGCCAAGATCGTCGGGATGGCGGTCGCCCTGGGCGGGGTGGCGGTCCTGCTGCTCACCGGCGACGTCGGCCTGCCGCCCAGTGCCAACCTCCCGCTCGGTGTCGGCTTGATGCTCATCGGGGTGATCCTGGCTGCCCTAGGTGGGACATTGACCCGGCGGTACGTCGAGCGCCACCGTGTGTCCGATCTCGCTCTACCCCAGTTCCTCGCCGGGGCGATAACGGCAATCGTCGTCGCCGTCTTCGCCGGTGAGCTCCTCGCTGGTTGGGGTTTCGGTGACGACGGTTGGGCTGCCCTGTTGTACCTGGCGACGGTGTCGACCGTCCTTCCTTTCCTCGCCTTCCTGAGCGCCTCCCGGCTGGCGTCGGCCACCACCGCATCCCTCATCGGGTACGTGGTCCCGGTGATCGGCGTGATCGGCGGCGTGTTGGTCCTCGGGGAAACCGTCACCCTCTCGCTGGTCGCCGGCGGGATACTCATCCTGGCCGGGGTGCTCATAGTGGAGCGGAGCGAGCGGCTCCGGATTGCCCCCATCACTCCCTGAGCGGATGGACCTCGTCGTAGTCTCGACCCAATGACGCAAGTCGCCGCTCGCCTCCAGCCATTCGGTGTGACCATCTTCACCGAGATGTCGGCGCTTGCCGCCGAGGTGGGGGCCATCAACCTCGGTCAGGGATTCCCCAACTGGGACGGTGCCGACCTGGCCAAGCAGGCCGCGATCGCCTCCATGGCGTCGGGCAACGACCAGTACCCGCCCAGCAACGGGATCCCCGAGCTGCGGTGGGCGATCGCTCGCCGCTACGGGCCGCAGCTAGGGCGGTCGATCGACCCCGATACGGAGGTCACGGTGACCACCGGATGCACCGAGGCGCTGGCGGCGAGCATGCTCGGGCTGGTCGAGCCGGGCGACGAGGTAGTGGTGATCGAGCCCTTCTACGACGCCTACCCGGCCGACCTGGCGCTGGCGGGCGCCGTCCCACGGTTCGTAACACTCCGGCCGCCCGACTTCGCTCTGGACCCGGACGAGCTGGCGATGGCTTTCTCACCTCGGACCAGGGCCATCTTGGTCAACACGCCACATAATCCCACTGGCCGGGTGCTCACCGCCGGCGAGCTAGACGCCATCGCCCGGCTGTGCGTCGAGCACGACGCCATCGCTATCACCGACGAGGTCTACGAAGAAATGGTGTTCGACCGCCCCCATTTGCGGCTGGCCGGACGCGACGGGATGTGGGAGCGCACCCTGACGCTGTCCTCGCTGGGCAAGACCTTCTCGCTCACCGGCTGGAAGGTGGGGTGGGCGATCGGGCCGGCGGAACTGAACAAGGCTGTCAGGTCGGCCCACCAGTTCCTCACCTTCACCACCCCGACACCGGTGCAGCACGGCGCGGTCGCCGCCCTCGACGCCCCGTCGTCCTTCTACGACGATCTCCGGACGGGCTATCGGGCGAAACGGGACCTCCTGGCTGCCGGACTGGCGACCGCCGGGTTCGAGGTCCACCCAACCGAGGGCACCTACTTCACGATGGCCGGGTACCGGGCACTGTCCGAGGACGACGACCGCGCCTTCTGCCGACGCATGGTGGACCGGGCCGGGGTGGTCGCAATCCCACCCAGCGTCTTCTACCACGACCCGGCGGACGGATCGGGGCTGGTCCGTTTCGCCTTCTGCAAGGACGAGGCGACGCTGACCGAGGCCGTGGAGAGGCTGGGCAAACTCTCGACCGGCTGATAAGCGCCGGGTGATACCGGGGCACGGCGGTACCCTCGGGCCATGCCACCGCGCCACATCCTGGTCGCCGTCGGCTGGCCCTATGCCAGCGGGTCGCTCCACCTCGGCCATCTCGGGGGCGCTTACCTGCCGCCCGACATCTTCGCCCGGTACCACCGGCTGGCGGGGAACCGGGTGCTCATGGTGTCCGGCTCCGACGCCCACGGCACGCCGATCACGATCACGGCCGACCAGGCCGGCGCCACCCCCCAAGAGGTCGTCGACCGCTACCACCCCGAGATCCTCGGCTACTGGGAGAGCCTGGGGATCTCCTTCGACCTGTTCACCACCACCATGACGAAGAACCACCGCGAGGTCACCTGGGACGTGTTCCGGACGCTGCGCGACCACGGGTACATCGCCCCGAAGAAGAGCATCCAGTTCTACGACCCCCAAGCCGAGCGATTCCTCCCCGACAGGTACGTGGAGGGGACCTGCCCGCACTGCGGGTACGACCCGGCGCGGGGCGACCAGTGCGACAACTGTGGGCGGACTCTCGACCCCGACCAGTTGATCGGTCCGCGCAGCCGGCTCACCGGCGCCACCCCGGTGCCGCGGGAGACCGAGCACTACTTCCTGTTGCTCCCCAAGCTGGCGGATCCTCTCCTCGATTGGCTCAAGAGCCGCCGGGGGTGGCGCAAGCACGTCCAGAACATGGCGATTGGGTTTGTCGAAGAGGGATTGATCGACCGGGCGATCACCCGCGACCTCGACTGGGGGATACCGATCCCGCCAGAGGCGGACACGCTCGGGCCGGGGAAGCGGATCTACGTATGGTTCGAGGCGGTGATCGGATACCTCTCGGCGGCGAAGGAATGGGCCCAGAGGACCGGTGACCCCGAGGCCTGGCGCGCCTGGTGGGAGAACCCCGATGCCGAGTCCTATTACTTCATCGGGAAGGACAATGTCGTCTTCCATACCGTGGTCTGGCCGGCGATGCTCATCGGGTACGAGGGGCTCAACCTCCCGACAGACGTCCCGGCCAACCAGTACATCACCTTCCGCGGGGCCAAGGCATCGAAGTCGATGGGGGTGGGCCGCTCGATCGGCTGGTACGCCGAGCGGCTCCAATCCGACGCCATCCGGTACGCCATCGCTTCGGTGCTCCCCGAGCAGAGCGACACCGACCTGAGCGACGAGGAGATCATCCGCAGGATCAATGACGAGCTGGTGGCCACATGGGGGAACCTGGTCAACCGGGTGCTCAGCTTGGTGCACCGCCATTTCGAGGGCCTGGTACCGACGCCGTCCGATCTCGATCAGGCTGACTCCGCGCTGTTGGAGCGGATAGACCGGGCACTGACCGATGAAGCGGCGCTGATCGAAGCCGTCGAACTGCGCGCCGGGTTGCGCGCCGCCATGGAGGCGGCGGCCGGGGTCAATGCCTATCTGAACGCCACCGAACCGTGGAGAACCGCAAAGGACGATCGGGCACGCACCGCGACCACCTTGTTCGTGGCGCTACAGGCGATCAGCGGTCTGAGAACCGCTTTCGCCCCTTATCTGCCCTTTTCCACCGAATCGCTCGGGGAGATGCTCTCGCTCCCGCCACTCGACAAGTGGACACGCCCCGAAATTGCCGCAGGAACCCCGCTCGGGCAGACCGAG
>DATADW010000173.1:0-27526 GCA_036258335.1 Acidimicrobiia bacterium | reverse complement strand
GAATCGCTGTGATCCGAACGATCAAGGTGCTCGCCTATGTGCTGCTCGGCGAGCGTCTGCTTGTGGTGGAGCAGCCGGATGACCCGAAGGCGGGTCTTCAGGTCCCCCAGGGCACCGTTGGAGAGAACGAGGACATCCGCGAGGCGGTGGTGCGGGAGGTATGGGAGGAGACCGGTCTCACCGCGACCATCAACGGCTATCTCGGCGTGGCGGAGTACGACATGAGTAACTACGGGCGAGCCGAGGTGGAGGAGCGCCACGTTTTCCAGTTGGAGGCAGCGGTCAATTCGCCCACCGAGCCGTGGGACCACCTCGAGGAGCAACCTTCGGGTGGTGGGCCAGCCGTCAGGTTCCGGCTCTCCTGGCTCCATCTGGATGATCCGGGCTTGCATTTGGAGGCGGGCCACGGCGCTCTACTGGAGCGGGTGCGTCGTCCCGCTGCCTGACCTCTAACGTGCCCGATCATGGCCGCTGAGGTGGTGGTCGCCGCCCTTCTCGCAGCTCTCCTCATGGTGATGGTTGCGGCTCTGGTGTGGCAGGAGGCGAAGAGACGGGCGGACCGTGAGCCGCGGGTCTATGTGATCAGTGAGGCGGTTGCCTTCGTGCGTCAGCGTCTCCCAGCCGACATCGCCAGCCGCCTCGACAACGCCAAGGTGCAGCGGATCCTGGAGTGGGAGGTCTACTACCTCCAGGGATTGGCCCATACCCGTCCGCAAGACACGATCGCCGGGGGAGACGACGAGGCAATCGACTTCGTGATCGAAGGGATCCGGGAGCGCAACCGGGTCGTCCACAGCCGCGAGGACGTGGCAGCGGTGCTGCGTCTCGAGGCCGACTACCTCCTCGCCATTGGGGCCGTCGGCCCCGCGGTGTCCGACGTGGCGCCCACGGCGAGCAGCCCAGATACCATCGGTCGAGACCCGCGTGGAGGTGAGCAGAGGTGAGGGTGCGATGCGGCGCTTGCCGCACCGAGTTCGAAGTGAACGGTCCCGGCCGCTATCGATGCGCCCGGTGCGGATCGGTCAACGAGGTCCGCGACACCGGCGGAGCGCCTGGGCCAGCCGAGGCACCACCCTCTGCGCCGCCACCACCCGACCCGCCTTCGCCTCGCGTCGTCTGCCCGGAATGCTCGTTCTCTTTCATAGTGGGGCAGATCGATGTGGCGACCTGTCCCAATTGCGGCTCATCTGTGACCACGGGCGCCGGGACGAGATGACCTCTGTGGCGGCGACACCGGCACTTGGGTGGCGGGTCGTAGCACGCCGCTGGGGCTTCGCCGCATTCATGGCACTGGCGCCGAGCACGGTGCCGGTCGGCCGGCTCGACCCGGCGTCGCCTCCTGCCCTGCTGCTGGTGGTGGGCGACCCGGTGGTATCGCTGGCCGATTTCGCCTCGCGGGGCGGCGCGGCCCGCTGACCGGGATGGACGTCGGGGTATCACTGGTCGACCCGACACGGGCGTCGACCGAGCTGACGGCTGTCGCTATCGAGGCGGAGCGGCTCGGTTTTGCTTCTCTCTGGACCAACGAGTCGACTGCGCGAGAGGCATTCGTCACCTTGACGGGGTGGGGGCACGCCACCGCCAATGCCCGGCTCGGCACCGGAGTGTGCCCGATATACAACAGACCGCCACTGACGGCAGCGATGGCTGCGGCGACGCTGGCCGAGTCGGTCGGGCGAAGAAGGGTCGTGCTCGGGATCGGCGCTGGTCATCCGGTCATCGGACGCCAATTCGGCAACGATCGGCTCTCTGGTATCGCCGGCGTCGAGGAGTACCTGACCGTGGTCAAGAGCCTGCTCGCCGGGGAAACGGTCGACCATCACGGCGAGCAGATACACCTCGACGGCGCCCGGCTGACGCTCTCCACAGCAGTTGAGGTGCCGGTGGTGCTGGCAGCCCTCGGTCCCCGGATGCTCGAGTTGGCGGCACGGGCGGCCGACGGAGTGCTCCTCAACTGGTCAAGCCCCGATGCGCTCGCCGCCACGGCGCAGGCGCTGAGGGAATGGCGAGGAGATGGTCCTTTCCGGATCGCGGCCTATGTTCGCGTTGCCTGCGATGCAGACACCTCTCGGGCGCGGGCGGCGTTGGCAGACGAGCTCGCCTCCTACCTGCGCCTCCCCGACTACCGGGCCCATTTGGCGAGACAGGGGTTCGACCCTTCGACAGTGGACCCGGAGTCGGTCGGGATCGCAGGCAATCCGGACCAGGTGCGTGAGCAGTTGGTCGGGTATGGTCACGCCGCCATCGACGAGTTGGTGGTCCGCCCGGTCCCGGTGGGCGACGCCGGCGTGGCGGCAGCGGTGGCGGCGACGGCGCCCTGAGGAGGAGTGGGATTGGCCAGGCTTCGCAGGTTCGAGCAGCACCGGTTTGTGGGTGCCAGGGACACGATGCTCGTCTATGACTGCGACGACGACGATGAGGCGGCGACGCTAGAGGCGCGGGTGGCTCAGGACGACCTGCTGCAGCGTTGCCTACTCTCGTCGTTCGCCCCCGACACCTTGGTCGAGGCGGAGAATCGCGGGTTCCGGCCCGTACCGCGACCCGCTCCGGCCGAACCCGAGCTGGCCTGAGCGTCGGCCTCGGTCCCGCTTAGGCTCATCGACGTGACCCGGTTCATCGATGTGCACGTCCATCCGCCTGTGTCGGCATTTCTCGACGGTCCGTTTGCCCCTTTCCGGCAGCAACTCGAGACTCACTTCGGGCGTCCCCTGCCGACCATGACCGGTGACGAGCTAGCGACGTACTATCGGGAGAGGGATGGGCGCGCTGTGCTCCTCGGGTGGGATGCCCAGACCGCAACCCGACGGCCGCCGTTCAGCAACGTAGACGTGGCCGCGCTGGTGGGCGCCAATCCCGACGTGTTTCTCGGGTTCGGGAGCGTCGACCCTTTCAAGGGCTCGGCGGCGCTGGCGACGGTGCACGAAGCGGCCCGGCTCGGGCTCCTCGGGCTCAAGCTGCACCCACCCGCCCAGGGGTTCATCCCGTCGGAGCGTCGCTTCTTCCCGGTGTGGGAGGCGGCGCAGGGCCATGGGCTGATTCTCCTCTTCCACACCGGGACCACAGGCTTGGGCGCCGGTGTCCCCGGTGGATCCGGGATACGCCTGGGTCACGCCAACCCGATGTACCTCGACGACGTGGCCGCTGAGTTCCCCCGGTTGACGATCATCATGGCCCACCCCTCGTGGCCCTGGCAGGACGAGGCATTGGCCGTCGCCCGGCACAAGACGAATGTCTTTCTCGAATTGTCCGGGTGGTCGCCGCGTCTCTTCGCGCCTGAGCTGGTCGCGGCGGTGCGGGGCCCGCTGGCAGACCGGACGCTGTTCGGGAGCGACTACCCATTCATCACCCCCGACAAGTGGCTCAGTGACTGGGAGAGCCTCGACATGCCGGAATCGGTGACACGGGCCGTCCTGCACGACAATGCTGCTCGACTTCTCGGGCTGGATGACTCTGCGGTCTCCTTGAATGGCGAGTGATCACATGCTGTTCACCCTCGAGGAGGCTCGGGCGCTGCTCCCCGAAGCGCGGGCTCGCGCCGACCGGATAGCCGCCGGCTTGGGTCAGGTTCGGGCCGGCATCGATCGGCTTGCGGAAGTGGCCGGGGGGAACGGGCACGACCCGGACACGCTGGACGAGACGCTTTCGGTGAGGTCCGATCTCGAGTGGTTTCGTCGCCAGGGGATCGAGATCAAGGGCTTCGACCCATTGCTAATCGACTTCCCGCATCAGGCCGGACATGGCGTTGTGCTCCTCTGCTGGCGGCAGGGCGAGGAGGACATCGATTGGTGGCACGACCGCGACACCGGCTTTGCCGGGCGCCGTCCGCTGAACGAGCTCGGTTGAGCAATGGTGCATCGGGTGCTCATCCTGATCACATCCGATCAGCGCCGGGGGGCCGAGGTCTTCGGAAGCCAGATGGCCGAGGGCTTGGCGGCGCGAGGCTGGGAGGCCGAGCTGCTGGCGCTCTCATCGGCGGCCGGTGGGGCCAGGGTCGACGCTGAGGTCGTTGGGGGGCGGGATCGCACCAGGCTGGGACGGCTCAGCCCCGACGTGGTGATGGCGCTGCGTCGCCGGGTCGATGGGTTCGGGCCGGGCATCGTCTTCGCCAACGGCGGGGCCACCTTGCGCTATGGGATAGCTGCGACCCGTTTTCGGCGGCATCGCCCCCTTCTTGTCTACGGCAGCATCGGGGAGCCGGCCCACTGGGCTCGGACGAGCGTCTCGCGCCGCCTGCTCGCCGCACAGCTCCGCATGGCCGACTTTGTGACTGCAGTCTCCGCAACCACCCGCGACCAGTTGCTTGGGCTGGGCGTGCCTCCTGACCGGATCGAAGTGACGCCGATAGGTGCCGTGCCGCTTGTCACCGAGGTCGCTCGGACCGAAGACCACCCCGAGCTTCGGGTGCTGTTCCTGGGGAGCCTGACCGCCGAGAAGGACCCGTTGACGGCGCTGGAGACGGTGGCGCGGGCCGCTCGATCCGTCCCGGTACGGATGCGGGTGGTCGGGGGCGGCGCCCAGGCGGCTGCTTTGGGCGAGGAGGTGGCGCGGCACGGTTTAGCTGAGACGGTCGAGTTGGTCGGTGTGGTTGCCGATGTGCTCCCGCACCTGGCGTGGGCCGATGTGCTCGTACTCACATCAACGACCGAGGGGCTTCCCGGGGCGGTGCTCGAGGCGGCTTTCGCCGGGGTCCCCACTGCGGGGTTCGACGTTGGAGGAGTGAGCGAGGCCGTGATCGACGGGAGCACCGGACAACTCGTCCCCAGAGGTGACATCGACGCCCTTTCGGCGGTCCTTGTGGAGATGGCCACCGATCGGGCCGTGACCAGGGCGATGGGGGAGGAAGCACGCCGGCTCGCCCTGTCCCGTTTCACCCTCGACGACGCCGTCGACCGCTTCGCCGCTGTGTTCTCCCGTCTGTCCGACCAGGATGGTCCGACATGAGGGTGGCCCACCTCACCACCGTCGATATGAGCCTCCGCTTCTTGGTTCTTCCCCAGCTCCGCTCGGTGGTCGAGTTGGACGGCGAGGCATACGGGATCTCGGCGCCCGGACCGTTCGTGGACGAGGTCGTCGCTGCGGGCGTCCGGTTTGTCCCTCTCGAGGGATCGACACGTGGTTGGAGTCTCGGCGACGACCTGCGAGCCGCCAGGGCGCTCTGGGGCATCCTCCGCCAGATTCGGCCCGACGTCCTCCATACCCACAACCCCAAGCCGGGCGTCTACGGGCGGATAGTGGGTCGGCTCGCCGGGGTCCCCCTGGTGGTCAACACCGTCCATGGCCTCTACGCCACCGAGGACGATCGTCCGACCAAGCGGCTCGGGGTGTACCTGCTGGAGGCAATCGCCTCGCGCTTCTCCGACGCCGAGTTGGTGCAGAACCCAGAGGATCTGGCTTTGCTCACCAGATGGCGTATCTCCGCCCCCGAGAAGACAAGCCTGCTCGGCAACGGCGTCGACCTGGAGCGGTTCAACTCCGAGCGCTTCACCGCAGAGGAGCGGGCGCTGATCAGGGAAGAGATCGGCGCCGGCCCCGACCACGTGGTTGTCGGTGTGGTGGGGCGACTGGTGGCCGAGAAGGGATATCCCGAGCTGTTCGCCGCCGCCGAGGGGTTGGGCGACCGCTACCTGGTGCTCGCCATCGGGCCCGACGAGCCGGACAAGCCCGACGCGCTCCCCCGTGAGATGGTGGCGGCTGCCGAGTCGGCAGGGGTCCGGTTTCTCGGGATGCGTGACGACGTCGACCGGCTCTACGCCGCCATGGACATCTTCGTGCTCCCCTCGCACCGGGAGGGCTTTCCCCGCTCGGCCATGGAGGCGGCCGCCATGGGTCTTCCGGTGGTGGCGACCGACATCAGAGGATGCCGCCAGGTAGTGGCCGACGGAGAGACCGGTGCGCTCGTTCCCGTCGAGGACCCCGATGCCCTGCGAGCGGCAATCACCGCCATCGGCGAAAGCGCCGAAGCGCGCCGCGAAATGGGAGTGAAGGCTCGTCTCAAGGCCGAGGCCGAATTCGACGAGCGACGGGTGGTCGAGATCGTGCTCGATACGTATCGCCGGGCGGGGCGGAGCAAGGGGCTTGCTCGGCTGCTCCCTCCGGCCCCGCCAGCGGGCCCCTTCCCCCAGATTCGGGGGGCGAGGCCCGAGGATGCCGCCGCCGTTGCCGGGCTCCACGCCGAGATTGCCACCGGGTTCCTGCCGAGGCTTGGGGTCGGCTTCTTGCGCCACCTTTACCGGGCGCTCATCGAATGGCCCGGGGCCGATGTGCTCGTGGCCGAGGACCAAGCCGGCCCGGTCGGGTTTGTCGCCGCCACCGCCGACACCTCCGCCTTCTACCGGTTCTTCCTGAGGCGTCATGGTCTTCCCGCCTTGCTGGTGGCGCTGCCCCGGCTGGTGCGGCCGTCTGTGCTTCGGCGGGCGGTGGAGACGCTCCGGTACGGGGGGGGAGGGGCGGGCGCCGTCCCAGCCGAGCTTCTCGCTGTGGCGCTGAGCACCGAACTGCGGGGGAGAGGGGTGGGTGGCCGGCTCCTCGCCGAGATGGAGGCGTGTTACCGCAGTCGTCGGCTCCCTTCGGTCCGCGTGGTGGTTGGCGCCGACAACGCGGCGTCGCTCGCCCTGTTTCGCTCGGCCGGGTTCGTCGACGCCGGTGAGATGGCGGTCCATGCCGGTGAGCCATCGCTGGAGTTGGTGTGGTCGGAGTAGCCGTCGCTTTTGCGGTGGCGCTGGCCTGGTGCATCCTCTCGATCTGGCTGGGACCGGCGCTGGGTTTTGTCGACCGGCCCGACGACGTGCTCAAGACCCATCGCACCCCCGCCGTACCTCTCGGGGGGGTCGGCGTCTTCCTCGGGGTGCTGGCCGGGTCGCTGGTGGAGGGGTTCTTCTCGCCGTGGCTGGCTGCGGCGATGGTGGTCCTCCTGGTTCTCGGATTGGTCGACGATCGGTCCGGTCTCGACCCCCGCCTGAGGCTCCTCGTCGAGGCAGTGGCGGGTGTCATCGTGGCGGTTGGCGCTGTCCCTCCCGGGTTTGGCCCCGTGGAGCGGATAGCGGTGGTGGTGCTCGTGGTGGCAGCGGTGAATGCGGTCAACCTCTTCGACGGGCTCGACGGGTTGTTGGGCTCGGTCGCCCTGGTGACCGGTGTGGCGCTCGCCGTCCTGGGCTCGCTGCGAGGGGTGAACTCGGTCGTTCCCCTGCTGTTGGCTGCGGTCTGCGCCGGAGTGCTCATCCTCAATTGGCACCCGGCTCGGGTGTTCTTCGGCGACAACGGCGCATACGTGGTCGGCCTTCTCGTCGTCTACGGGATGGCGGCGGTCTCCGCCGGTGGTGAGAGCGGCTCTCGGCTCACGGTGGCGGCGTTTCTACTCGGAGTCCCCGCCTTCGATCTATTGGTGGCGTTGTTGCGAAGACGTCTGGGGGGAGCGCCCCTTTTCATCGGTGACCGCAGCCATCTCTACGACCAGCTCCACGACCGGGGGATGACCATCCGCTGGGTTGCCCTGCTCGCTGCCGGAGCGCAGGTCGTATGGGCCGCAGTAGTGATCGGGGTCGACGCCATGGTCGGGGGGTGGCCCGCCGTGGGGATCCTCGCCGTCCTCGCCGTTGCGGTGCTGGGCGGGCTGGGGGCTCTCGGCTTTATCCGACCCGGAAGGCGGTTGGCCGGTTGACGAGAATTCAGACCGGGACGGGGAGCGTCTCGGGTTGGGTCGGTTTGACCTGCTCCTCACCAGGCGCGGTGATCTCACCCCAACCTGCGCCGATCAGCCATGCGATGAGGAAGGGCATCAACTGGCTGCGCTGCCGGGCGAGGATGCCCAGGTTGAGGAACGGGCTGAAGACGATGATGAACCCGAACGTGTATGCGGCCGACATGAGCAGGATCGGCTTGTGCCGCAAGCGGAAGAGGTTGCGCGCCAGGTTAGGCAGCCGCCAAATCGACAGGAGCAGCAGGATGGTCCCCTCGATCCCGCTGGCGAGCTGGGCGCCTGACGCCTCGTAGATCAGCGGGCGGAAGAGGACCCGCAGCGTCGCCTCGGGCATGTCCTGGGGCCCTCGCACGGCCGAGCCCTCGACCGAGGAGCCACCGGTGTCGGTCTGCGACTCGGCGGTTGAGGCGAGTTCCTCGAGACCCTCTTCCGACAGATCGAGGCGGAGGGTGGTGGTGAGCGCCCATGCCGCCCCACCCATCAACCCCAAGGCGAGCACCAGCGAGACGATTGCCCTCCCCATCGAGAGCTTCCCGCCGGAGCGCCGGTTGAAGAGGAGGCCGACCACGAAGGCGCCGACGATCAGGGCGGCCACATGCGCCCGGATCAGACCGAGCACTGCCAGGCCGGAGAGTGCCAGCACGATCGGCCCCAAGGTGAGTCGTCGGTAGAGCTTGCTCAATCCGAATGTCGCCAGTCCGATACCGAAAACCATGAGAGCGTCCTTTCCCACGCTCGAAGGCCAGAACACCATCGTTGGCAGGAAGAAGATGCCGAGCCCGAGCCAGAACCGGCGCTCGCGGGGGATGGCGTCGCGCACCGCCATGTAGAAGAGAAGCTGCCCGGCGAAACAGACGATCGAGAACATGATGAACCCGCCGAGCATTGTCTCTGGGCTGTACACGGTGTAAATCCCGCCTGTGATCAGCCGGGTGACGATGGTCCCGAAACCGACCTTGACCCCTGAGGTATCGGGTATGGCGAGATCGCGAAATGTGGCGGCGTAGTCGAGCCCGGCATTGTGGTAGCCGACGGAGTCGCCCACCCCGCCGTAAAGCACCTGGAGGACCAGGTAGCGGGCGGCGGCGCCGACGATCTTGGCCAAGTAGGCGGCGGGCAACAGCAGCGGCAGAACGTGGTCATCGTCGTCATCGGCCAGCTTTTGGCCCATCCAGGCGAAGAGCGGGAGAAAAAGGATGGGGATGACCAGGACCTCGGCGGTCACCCCGAAGCCGAGAGCGACACCGATCGCGGCCGACGTGGCTGCAGCCAGCCCGATCCAGAGCCATTCCTGTTTCATCGCCGTGCGCTCACAGCAACTCCAGGTCGCTCAACGCCAGATCCCAGCTCGATGGCGAGGTGACGTCGACGGGGAGGGCCCGCAACGGACGAGCCACCAGCGTCAGGGCCGCCACCTTAGGGACTGGTACCAGCCCTGCAGCGACGGCGGCGGAGCGCTCGGGACTCCCCTTGGAGAACCAGCCGACCATGTAGTCGGCACGGGAACGGCGGGCGGCGGCGCGGGCGGCGGCCGAGCCAGGGCCGATCAGCTCGGAGAGCACCAGCTCTCGGCGGCCACCCCGCAGGTTGGGCCGGACCACTGCCAGTCCGCTGCCGGCGCCCACGGCTGCGTACCGGGCCGTGGGGTGGGCGGTGAACCGCCAGCGCAAGTAATCGTCGGTGCGCGGCGTCCGCAGCCCCCGCGGTTGACGAGCGGTCATTGGTGGGAAGTCATCCAGCGGCTCACTCCCCGGCAGCAGTTCCTCGGTCTCCGGGATGCCCTCGGCACCGTGTCTGCGAAGCAGCCCGAGGCCGGGGCGCACCATCACACCGATCGGCCCCACCTCTTCCCACCCCATCTTGAGGTAACCGGCGCCCGACTTCTCATTTGGGGTGTTGAAGATGAGGTCCACCCCGTCTTCGCGCGCCGTCTCGACCGCCGCCTCGGTGAGCCTGCTGAAGATCCCACGACGCTGGAAATCGGGGTGGGTGGCCGTGTCCACCGCACGCACGCAGCGGAGCGTCGTCCCATCCGGCGTGGTCAGGTCCCAACGCATGAAGGCGCGCAACCCGGCGATGGTTCCCCCCGCATCGGCGACGAGGATGATCGATCGCCCGAATGGATTGTCGAAGTGCTTCCAGGCGAAGAGATCGGGGGTCCTCTGCAGGAGCGACGTCTCGCCGAGAGACGAGCGGAGCAGCGCCAGCACCTCGTCGAGGTCGTCGTCTTGATAGGGGCGAAGGGTGATGGTCTCGTTCATTGGGCCCCACCACCCAGTACACGGCGGTAGACGCTCTCCACTTCGCTCACCATGGTGCCGAGACCGTGCCGCTCCTCGACGAGGGCGCGCCCCGCCTTGCCCATGGCCGATGCCATCTCGCCATCCTCGAGGAGGCGGTTGACTGCATCTGCCAGCGCCGACGGATCACCAGCCGGGACCAACAGCCCGGTCTCACCGGGGCGCACCACGGAGGGAACCCCTCCGACCGCGGTGGCCGCCACCGGGCGGGCGAGGGCAAGCGCCTCGAGCAACGCCACCGGGAGACCCTCGTGGTCTGATGGGTTGACCACGACGTCGGCGGCGGCGATGAATGCGAGCGCGTCGCTGCGACGCCCCAGGAAGTGCACTCGATCGGCCACCCCTGCCTCGACCGCTGCGGTCCTGAGAGCAGCGAGGTCTCCGGGGTGCTTCTCGCCGCCCACCGAGACGATCGTGGTCTCGGAGTGGCGGGCGAGCACCGGCCCCGCCGCTGTGAGCAGGTTGCGGTGGCCCTTGTGGGGTCTGATGTTGCCGACGTGGACCACGAGGGGATCAGTCCGGCTCAGCCCCAGCTCCGAGCGCACCGCATCGGTCGCTTCCTCCGTGACGGCAACCGAGACGCCGTTGGGGATCACCTCGATCTCTTGCCCATACTCGGCCAGGCTCTCGGCAACGGCGTCGGACACGGCGATGGTCGCCCGGTTACGTCGGTAGGTGAGCCGGTTGAGGGTGCGGGTGGGCTCGCGGTAGGAGTGAGCTACGTTGTGCTCGGTGTAGACCACGGGGACCGCTGACGTCATCCTCGCCATGACCCCTGTGCTGGGAAGGTGGGCGTGGACCAGGTCGATCTGCCGGTCCCGGATCGTCCGGCGAAGCCGGAGCGCGGTGGCCGGGGACGAGCCCCGCTTCCCGCCGATACAGACGACTTCGACGTCCTGGGCACGCAGCGCCGCGACCAACTGGTCCTTCCAGGGGAGCACGTATGCCACCGAGTAGTCGAACGACCGGCGGTCCCAGAAGGCGGCCGATTCGGCGATCAGTCGCTCGGCACCACCGATTCCCAAGCCTTTGATGAGAATGAGGACTCGGGCCTTCATCGGGCCCTTCCGTCCGCCCCGGGGGGGTTGGCCCGGGAGGTCGGCACTGTCAGCCCTCGTCGATCAGATGGCGCAAGCCCTGGTCGAACGGCATCTGGGGACGCCATCCGAGGACATCGGCGATCTTCTGCGACGAGACCAGGGCGGACGGCACGTCGCCCGGCCGGGGCTCACCAAAGGTGAGCTCGGTGGGGATGCGCTCGACCACCATCTCGGCGAGCTGTTTGATCGACACCGTCTCGTCGGCGACCGTGTTGAAGACCTGGCCGCTCACGTCGGACCGTGCCGCAAGTTCGAAGGCGCGGGCGATGTCCGAGGAGTGGGTGAACTGACGGCCCTGTGATCCACCACCCTGGATGGTGATGGGCTCGCCGCGCCGCGCCCGGTCGATGAAGATGCGGAACACCGAGTTGGGGCGGAGTCCAGGCCCGTAGGCGGTCCCCAGACGGAGGGCAACCGTAGACAAGCCGCGCAGATGGGCCGCGGAGATCAGGATTCTCTCGCCGCCCAGCTTGGTGATGCTGTACGGGTGATCGGGCTCGGTCGGGTGATTCTCGTCGACTGGCTCGTACTGCGGCTCGCCGTAGACCTCCCAGGTGGAGGCGTAGACCACCCGGGCACCGGTGGCGACGGCCGCATCGGCGACGAGGGCCGTACCGGTGACGTTGACCGATGACGCCAATGCCGGCTGTTCGCCGGCGAGGTAGACGTCACCGATGGCACCGATATGGCAGACGACGTCTTTCCCCTCTACTGCGGCACGGACCGTCTCGGCGTCAACGAGGTCGCCGACGATGGTCGGGATGTCGGGGTCGGCCGCGTCCATCCGGTCGAAGATCGAGACCTCGAAGCCGGTGGCGGCGAGATGACGGGCAACCTGGCGGCCGAGAAAGCCGGCGCCACCCGTAACCAGAGCATTCATGAAAGGTTCTCCCCCTGAGAGAAGCGTTTCGGGTTGACGAGCTTAGATCGGCGCCCAGGTTCCCGTTCTGAAGCCCCCGCGCACCGTGGGCTATTCACCACGATGAGCGCGTCATGCCTGCTCAAGAAGTTATCGCAACACGCCGATCTGTGTCAGGTTGAACACGCAGCGTGATTATGGTTTCCAGCTGCGGGAGGGCACGAGCGCCATCGGCCAAGGGGCATGTTTGGCCGCTCGAGACCGCCCGCCGCCGGGAACCTTGCCTGGTTTCCGAGGTGAGAGGGGGAGCTGGTGAGCTCTGACTGGCGGGTGAAAGTATCGAGAACGGCCGCACATGTACGCGCCGACATCTCGTTCGCCGTCATCGACGCCATCCTGGTCGTTCTCGCCTACTCGTCGGCGTTGGGGCTGCGACTGCTCGATCCAGAGACCGCCCGACTTCGGGCCGAGTTCACCGAAAGCCTCGTCGTCTTGCTGCCGCTGATCATCCTCGTCCATCTCGCCACCAACATCGTGTTCGGCGCATACGGCCACGTGTGGGAGTACGCCAGCGTGGCCGAGGCTAAGCGAGTGGTCCTCGCCGCCGCCACGGCCATCGCGGTGCTCCTCCTTGGTTTGGTGACGTACACGCTCATCGACCCGGGTGTGGCGCCGGCCCCGGCGGGCACATCGGGCCGCCCTGCGGAGGCCATCGCCGAGCCATGGCTCCGTCCCATCCCGGTAGCTGTGGTGGTCACCGGGGGTCTCATCACCCTGTTCGCCATGGGCCTGGTGCGGTTCCGGTCGCGTCTCTTCAGCTTCAAGCGCAACCCGGCTGGTACTCGGGGAGAGAGAGCGATCATCGTCGGCACGGGGCGTGCCGCCGTCGAGGTAGCGCGCAGCCTCACCTCGGCAACCGGCGGAGAGGTGGAGGGCTTTGTCACCGACAGCTCTTACGAACCGTCACGCCGGCTGGTGGGTCTCCCCGTCCTGGGCACGATCAACGATCTCGCCGAACTCGTCGACGAGCTCGAGGTCGACCAAGTGATCGTCGCCGAGGGTGGTGAGCGGATGGCGCGCAAGGTGCTGGACGCTTGCCTCTACAACAGCGCCCATCTCCGGATCGTCCCCGAGCTGGGGACAGTGCTCGCCGGTGGCCCGACGACACGCGACATTCGTGACCTCGAGATCACCGACCTGCTTCCTCGCCCGGCGGTGTCGACTGAGCTCGACGCCGTCGAGGCACTCGTCCGGGGGAGCCGGGTCCTGGTCACTGGTGCGGGTGGTTCGATCGGTTCTGAGATCGTCAGCCAGGTTCTCGAGTTCGAGCCCTCCGAGATAGTGGTGCTCGACCACGACGAGACCCATCTATTCGAGGCCAACCTGGACTGGACCCGGAAGACCGGGCGGAAGCCCACCGATGTCCTGTGTGACATCCGTGACCGGGAACGGGTGCATCGGGTATTCCTCGAGGCGAAACCCGAGGTCGTCTTTCATGCCGCCGCGCTCAAGCACGTGCCGATCCTCGAGACCTGCCCCGAGGAGGCCGTGGCGACCAACGTGGTGGGCACCCGGAACGTCCTCGATGCCGCCCGCGCCGCCGGCGTGCGTCGGTTCGTCCTCATCTCGACCGACAAGGCGGTTGCCCCGACGAGCGTCATGGGGAGCACCAAGCGGGTGGCGGAGCTGATGGTTCAGGAAGCGGCTTCCGAGGACGATGGTTGCACCTACGCCTCGGTGAGATTCGGCAACGTACTGGGCAGCCGGGGAAGTGTCGTTCCCACCTTCATCCGCCAGATCAAGGCAGGCGGCCCGGTGACGCTCACCGACCCCGACATGAGGCGATACTTCATGACCGTCGACGAGGCCGTGCAATTGGTCCTCCAGGCGGCGGCCCTGGCGATGGGCGGCGAGATCTTCGTCCTTGACATGGCCGAGCCGGTTCGGATAGGCGACCTGGCCCACCGGCTCATCCGGTTGGCCGGGATGGTCCCGGGGCAGAACATCAAGGTGGAGGTCACTGGGAAGCGGGAGGGTGAGAAGATGATCGAGCAGTTGTCGCTGGAGCCGTTGCTCCCGACGTCAAACCCGAAGATCAACATCGCCCGCACCGGCACCGCCTTGGGCGGCGCCATCAACGAAGCGGTTCCCCGGCTCACCGAGTTGGCCGCAGATGGGGAAATGGCCGGGATCCGGGCGCTGCTCGGCGAGATCGTCGGGGCTTCCTGGTCGCAAGATGTCATACAAGGGGGCGTTCTCGAGGAGGTTGGAGAGTGGACCTGACCCGTATTGGACGGTTGATCAAGGCCCGGTGGTGGGTCCTTGTGCTGGTGGCGGCGCTCGGCGCCATCCCGGCGGTGGTCATTACGTCCCGGCGCAACGACGCCATCCAACCCGTGTTCCAGGCCAGTCAGACCATCACGTTCACCCAGGACGAGGAGGACCGCACCGGCGAAGGGCTCAGCTCGGCGGTCGAGGCCGCCCAGCTCGATGCGGAGGAGGCCAACGAGGAGAGCCTCGCCCGGCTCGGTGGGGCCGCCAGCATCACGGGTGACACCGAGGAAGGCATCCTCACCTTCCAGGTCTTCGCCGGTGAGAAGGAGGCCGCCACCGGGGAGCTGCGCGACATGGTTCGTTCCTACCGGCAGGCCGAGGGGAACGCAGCCACTCAGGCGGCAGAGGAGACGCAGGCGGAGTTGGCCGATCTCCAGACGCGCCTCGAGGAGATCACCGACCAGATCGCCGACATCGACGCCCAGCTCGCCGAGGATCCCGACGTCGTAGGTGAGCGGGAGGAGCTCCAGGAGCAGATAAACGCCCTGGAGGATCGGCTGGGAGACCTGAGAGTGGAGACGATCCTCGGCCCCACCCAGAACCCACTATCGGAAGAGGAGCGGACACCCGAGGACGTCGAGGCGGAGGTCGCTGAGGTCGAGGCGGCGCTCGATGAGCTCAATGCCCAGCTTGACGATCTGCCCGCCGAGGGGGAGGCGCCGCAGTCCGCCGAGCAGGTGGAGCGTCAGCTGCTCGAGGAGCAGTACCAAGCCATCCTCGAGCAGTACACCACGCTGGCAACCGCCGACCCTGAGGACGAACTGTCGTTCGGGACCGCGGTGACCGAGGATGTCACCCCGGAGCCGGCCAACCTGCTGATCAATGGTCTGCTCGGGGCGGTTGCGGGCCTGCTGCTGGGGCTGGCGGTGCTGATCATCGCCGACCGCATCCGGCGGCCGGTATGGACTACGAGCGATCTCGACGCCGTCCCCGCCCTGGGCGAGGTTCCTGCCAGGACCCCGATCACCGGCGGCCGCCGACCCTGGTACTCGACAGTGCGCCGCTCGCCGCGAAAGCAGGCGGTACAGGCATTGCGCGCCGCCATCGATGGCCGCGCTCGTCAGCGCCACTTGGCGCTCGGGTTCACCGGGATGGACGTGAGCTCACGGGACGCCCATGCCCTCGCCGCCGACTACGCCATGAGCCTGGCGACCGCCGGGCAGCGGGTCCTGCTAGTCGACGGTGACTTCGCCCACCCCTCCGATCTGCCCGAGTACGACGGCCAAGGCCCGAGCCTCTCGGATGTCATCGATCCGATGGCGCGTGACAACACCGCCGTCCCCGGGTTCGTCGAGTGGGCTCTGTCCGAGTCGACCGAGACGGGTCCGGGGCTCCGCGCCATTCCGGTGGGAGTCGGTCTCGATGACCCTGCGGACGCCGTCGCCGGACGGCGGGCCGTGCAGCTCATCGACGCCGCCCAAGAGCGCTTTGACGCAGTGGTGGTCGCTGTTGGGGCCGTATCCGACCCGACGACCCAGACCTTGCTCTACGACGTCGACCAGACCGTTGTGTGTATTCGACCCGGGACCAGCACCGAGTCCGCCGTCGAGGAGATGTACCGCGACTTGTCGTCGCGTGGCGTGAGCGTCCTTGGAGCGACACTCATCGCCCCCGAGCTTCGTGGGCTCCGCGGGATGTTCAAGCGGATGGGGGGAAGAGGCGAGCGCGCCCCGCGGGTCCCCGATGTCATCGTGGAGCCCTCCCCTCCGCCACTGCCCACAGCTGCGCCGACGCGTTCGGTGCCTCCGATCGCCATGCCCGAGCCGGAGCCCGAGCCTGTCGGGGCTCTCGCCACCTCCTCGGCGGGGGCGCTCACTGGTCGGCGGCTACTCGAGGCTCCCGGAGGCTTGGAGCCCGAAGTGGGAGAGGTCGACGAGGGCGCCTCCCCCCTTCTCGCCGAAGTGCTCGACGGGGTCGACGTGCGCCGTGGGCAGCTCGAGGACGAGTTGTACGCTCAGGTACTGGCGGTGCTCACCGGTGCCGGGACCGAAACGGGTGAGCCGGCTCCGCAGGTGAACCGTGATGGGTTCATCCCCTTGGTCGATATCAAGGACCATCCGACCATTGGCGAGCTCGTAGTCCAGCGGCTCGGTGCCGCCCTGGACGCGGCCAGCCAGCGCGCCCTCGACCGTGAGCTGGCAACGGTGCTCGGTGCTCTGAACGGCGCCGAGGGGATCGACGAATGGGCGAGGCGGAGCTTCTTCACCCGCCATGTGGCCGACACGGAGCAGCACCCCGATGTCTGGCAGATCCGCAGCCGGGAAGGGACGTTCGAGGCTCTGGTTCCAGCCGTGCAGTGCACCCGGGAGCACCTTGACGAACTCAGGACCGGGATGCTGCACACCCAGATCGATGGACTGAACCGCCAGCTGCGCAGCGCCGTCCAGGCGGGACGCAGCGACGAGGTCGATGAGCTGGATGCCGCGGTGAAAGAGCTGCGCACCTTAGATATCACGCTGGGGTGGCTCTACGAGGGCACGACGCCCGAGGCGCGAATCCGCTATCCGTGGCGGGGCGATCGAAACCAGCCGCAGGGCTGGGCGCCCGAGTTCAGCGAGGGGATTAGACCCAACCTGGCTCCGATGCAGCGACTGGGTCTGTTGGCAGCACCCGTCTTGTCCTGGGACGAGCTCTCCGCTCTCGCCGCCGAATGAGCGCCGCGGCGCGAGCCGCCAAACGGGCGGTCAAGCTGGCGGCGGCCGCGGGCGACATGGTCCTCGGTCCTATGCCTGGACCCAAGATCCTGATCTACCACCAGGTGGGAGCCGGTACCGGGCTGGAGATGGAGGTATCGGTCGAGGACTTCCGGCGCCAGCTCGATTGGTTGAGCGCCAACGGTGAGGTGGTCGACCTGGCGACTGCAATCGCCTCCAGAGATCTCCCCGCATCCTCCCGCATGTTCGTGCTGACGTTCGACGACGGGTATGCCGACGTCTACCGCCATGCCTTCCCCCTTCTCCGAGAGAGAAGCCTCCCCTTCACGCTCTACCTGACCACCAACCCGATCGAGACTAGAGAGCCGTTGCGCGCCGATGGGCGCGCCGAGCCTCTCACTTGGGAACAGGTGGGGGACATGGTCGATCAAGGTCTGGTGACCGTCGGCGCCCACACTCATTCCCACCCCGACCTACGTGCCGTCGACGAGGCCGCAGTGGCCGACGAGGTCGACCGCTCCAACCGGCTGATCGAGGAGCGCCTCGGGGTGGCGCCACGGCACTTCACGTATCCGTGGGGCTACTGGTCGCCACAGGCAGACCGGGTGGTGCGAGCGGCATACGAGACGGCGACGCTGGGTAGCGGGAGAGCGCTCACCGGCGCCACTGACCCACTTTTGCTCAACCGGGTCCCCGTACAGCTCAGCGACGGCACCGAGTTCTTCAAGTGGCGGATGGTGGGAGGGCTGCGATTGGAGGACCGGGTGCGGCGGTTGGTGCGGGGCTACCGCGGCCCATGACCGGCAGCTTCCCCCGGCTCGGGTGGGCGCAGATCGGCCACGGTCAGCAGCGCGACCGCTCCGGCCAGGACCAGCCCGGCGACGAGTGCGGCGTCCTCGGCGGAATCGAGGGTGCCGGCGAGCCGTGCGGCGAGCAGGACAACTACGGCATGGGCGGCGACGAGCACCCAGTCGGCGCGTGGGCTGGACCAGCGCCCCGAGATCACACGGCTCAACAGCGCCGCCACCGGTTCCGCCACCAAGACGCCGAGGGCCGCCAATCCACCCACGATGGCCGAACCCCGGGTGGCGCCGTCGCGCAACACCACCCATACCAGGACTCCAAAGAAGGACAGCGCCCCGCCCGCCCCCAACCTGGCCAGTCGCAACGGCCAGCCGAGGAGGGCGACCGGCAACGTCGCACCGAAGAGCACCAGGGCGCGCTCGGTATCGGGAACCACGAGGAACACCCCGAGAGCGCTCCCCGCGGCGAGCACAGGCCCGGCCCAACTCAGAGGACGCCGCTGTTCCGACCAGGCGGCGAGCCCCCCACCGAGCGCGATGGCCGCGACCCCGGCGATACGGCCCCACAGCGGCTCGAAGGCCTCGCCGGCGAAGACCAGCAGCAGCGCCGGTCCGATCGCCAACACCCCCGCCCACGGGATCAGGCCCGGTCGCAGGTCAGCCGCTATCCCGAGCAACGCCAGCAAGCCGATGGAGACGATCACCGGGGCCGGCGGTCGGATGGCGGCGAGAAAGGCGGCGGCCACCGCCAGCCCGGCCACGGGAAGCAGGCGTCGTCGCAGCACGAGGGCGGCCACGGCGCATGCGACGGCGGCGATGGCACCGGTGGCCAACCCTACGAAGAGCTCTCGACGGACAACAGCTTCGATGACCTCACCCACGGCTGGGGAGGGTACCGGGGCTGGCCGAGCCGGCCACTGCGGATCGCCATGGTCAACCAGCCGGGCGCCGCATCCCGTCCCCCCACGCCCACGGTCTCCATTGGCATCTGGAGCAGCGAGGTGGCCCGCCGCTTGGTCGAAGCCGGCCACCAGGTGACCGTCTATGCCAGCGGAGAAAAGACCGGCATCACCAGCCAGCGCCACCGCGGTATCGACTACCGGCTCCTGGCCACGCTGCCCGACACGCTCCTGACCCGAGTGCTCCGGTATCTGCCGGCGAGGCGAGAGCCTAGAAGGCCCCGGCTCACCTCTCTGCTGAATCATCTCGGGTTCGCCGTCCAGGCGGCCATCGACATCCGCCGCCGCCCCGATCTGGTCCACGTCCAGAGCCAGTTCCCCTTCACCCGGGTCATCAGGGCCTTCAACCCGCGGGTCCCGATCGTGCTCCACCTCCACAACGAGTGGCTCTCGGACCTGCACCCGGCCCAGACCGCCCCGGCGGTGAGAGCAGCCGATGCCGTGGTGACGTGCAGCGATCACGTCACCAGGAGGGCCCAACTCGCCCACCCGGCGCACGCTGCTCGAATCCTCACCATCCCCAACGGAGTCGACGCCTCCGCCTTCGACACGGCGGCGAATGGTGATGTCGACGGGTTCACCGTGTTGTTCGTGGGCAGGATCTCTCCCGAGAAGGGGGTCCACACCCTGATCGATGCTGTGGTGGAGCTCGCCTCCGGTGACGACGGGGTACGGCTCAGGCTTGTTGGGCCGAACAGCGTCCTTCCTCCCGAGGCGGTGGTCCAGGGATCCTCCGACCCGCGGGTGCGCGCCCTGGGCAGGTGGTACGGGGCGACGACATACCGGGCACAGCTCGAGAAGCGGATCCCCGCCGACATGAGGGTCGAATGGGCGGGTGTGATTCCCTACGAAGAGCTCCCCGCTACATACGCCGCGGCATCGGTGCTGGTCAACCCGTCTTTGAGCGAGTCATTCGGGATGACGGTGGTGGAGGCGATGGCGTCTGGGTTACCCGTGATCGCCACCAAGGTCGGCGGCCAAGAGGACCTCGTCATCGACGGGACCACCGGTCTGCTCATCGAACCGGAGGACTCGGCTGAACTGGTCGATGCCCTAAGCCGAATCCGTCGAGATCCAGACGGCGCTCGCCGTATGGGCGCAGCGGGAAAGCAGCAGGCACAGGTCTATGACTGGAACAGAATCGCAAGCGAGACCATCGGCCTCTACTCGAGGTTGATACCGGCGAGCCGCAGGTGACTTTTGTCCGATCACACGGATGGCGGGCGCGGGTGCAAGATCAGCGATGGCGCCGCGCCGCCCGCAACTGGGTCGTAGCCGACGACGACGAGCTCAGTCGCTCCACACTGGTGGTTGCCCCGCATCCCGACGACGATGTCCTGGGCTGCGGTGGGACCATCGCCCGAAAGCGCAGCCTTGGGGTCGACGTGGCGGTGGTGGTGCTCACCGACGGCGCGCTCGCCAACCGGGACATACTCGACGCGGCCGAGCTTGCCGAGCTCCGAGGCCGCGAAGAGATCGCCTCGCTCGACGTGCTCGGGGTCGGTCCTCATCGAGCGTGGTTTCTCGGGTTCCGCGATGGCGGGCTGCGAAAGGAAGAGGAGGCCGCCGCCGTCCGCCTGGTCCCGATCTTGGAGGAGGTTCGCCCCGCCGAGGTGCTGGTCACCGCAAGAGACGATGGTCATCCCGACCATGAGGCCGCCTACCGGGTGGTGCGGCGGGCGCTGACCTCGATCGGCTCGGACGCCGCCGTTGTCGACTACCCGGTGTGGTGGTGGCAGCATTGGCCCTGGGGACCACTGCCGATCAACGGGCGGGGCGGGGTTCGCAAATTCCCTCGGCGGATGAAGGCCGCCCTGGCGGCGGCGCGGACCGGCGAGCCCACCGCCGGGTTCACTTGGGCGGTCCCAGTGACCGATGTACTCGAGCAGAAGCGGGCTGCGATCGCCGCCCATGCCTCGCAGGTGACCCGGTTCGGTGACGACCCGCGCTGGGAAAGCCTGCTCGACGAGGGCGGCGGCGAGTTCCTCGAGCGATTCCTCACCGCGTACGAGCTCTTTCGGCGGCAAGACGGAAGACGGACCACGGAAGGCGGACTCCGTCCCCCCGAAGGCGGGAGGGGCCCTGCGGCGGAGCAGGAGTAGACGGCAAACGGCAGCCGGCAGACGGCCGCCAATCCAAATCCGCCCCCTCGCCCGCGGATGGAAAGAACGGGTTAAGCCAAACCGCGCCTCTCTTTCCATCCCCCCGAAGGGCGGAAGGGCCCCGCTGCGGAGCAGCGGGTAGGGGGGCTGCCGAACTCCCAACCGTGATCGCCTCGCGGTCATCGCACCCTTGGGAGTGGTCCATTTCCCCCCTCCCCGACGCCTCCGGCGTCGGGTACCCCCCCGCCGGGGGGAGGGAATCAAGAGAACTTGAGAGGTGTGCGTTCCGTGACCTCGGATGCCCAGGCGGTGACGACTTCGAGCACTCGGTCCTGGGTGTCGGTGCGGTCCATCCCGTGGACCGAGCCTGGGACTACCTCGATGCGGATCGTATCGGCGTGCTTCTCCAGGATCTCACCCAGCCGACCCTGTCGGGCCTCGCCGAACTCGGCGAAGTCGTTCTCCTCGTCTCCGTAGACAAACAGCACCGGCACCCCTCTGTCGGTGAGCCATGACAGTTGGTCGAGCATCGGCCGGCTCACCCACGGCACCGGGTCGACACCGCTGCCGCCTATCTGCTGAACGCGACGCTTGAGGGCGCCAAGCCGGATCCTGACGAAGGAGCGGGCCAGCCTCAGATAGCGCCGCCGCTCGGCCGGGTCGGAGAGGGCCCTCCATCGGAACTTGCCGGCCGCGGTGCGCAGGTACCCGGCGGTGCCGATGTCGTAGGCGAGCCGGTTGGCGCCACCTTCACCACGGGCATGGTCTCGCACCGGCGGAGAAACGAGCGCCACACCGCCAAGGCCATCGACCCGCGGGGCGATGGCGAGCGCGGTGCGCGCCCCAAAGCAATGACCTACCAGCAGGTGTCGCTTCCAACCCTCCGCCCTGGCCATGTCCACCACGGCGAGGGCGTCGTCGGCGAAAGGCTGATCGAGTGCGAAGTTCCCCGCCCGGCCTGAGCTGTCGCCTATCCCGTGCCAATCGAACCGGAGAGCGGCCACGCCGGAAGCAGCGAGGCTGCGGGTGAGCCGGGTGCCCCAGCCGTTGCGCTGCGGGGAAAAGGTGTAGCCACCGGCGGGGAGCAGAGTCGCTGCCGTCTGCCCGGACGACTCGTCGGGGACGGCGACGATCCCGAAGAGGTCCTCACCTTTGACCTCGAGAAAGAAGGGCAGCTCGATCACAACGTCTCCACCCAGTCGGCGGTGACTCTGAGGAGCTCGACAGTGAGGGGCTTGTCGTCCTCCTCGCGAAAGAGATCACCGCCCGGGTTGGCCCACCACACCTCCGCATCTCCGGTGGGGCGGGCGGTGACGGCGAACCCGACGGTGGCGAGCTCGTCCGCCAGCCGGGCCAGCTCGCCCCGCAATCCGTCGGGCCCTCCCGCCTGAGCCAGCAGGACCGGTCTTGGCTGCTCACCGATGAGTTTGGCGAGTTGCGCTTCCTCGAGGCTGGCGGCCAATGCTGCGTACACCCGCTCACCGAGCACATCGGCCGAGCCTTCGGTGACGAGGACCTCGCGCAGGGGCGGCGGCCGCTCACCACTGGTGTTGGTGATGGCACGCGCCATGGCGGCGCGCTCGGCCTCGCGCATGTAGGCGGATCCCTTGACCAGCGGCTGCCACAATGCCAGGCCCGCGGCCTCCACCTCTGCGGCGACCGCGGCAGCCACCAACCCGCCGACCCTGGTCCCGAGCACAGCCACCGGCACTTCCCCTACGCGACCTTGGAGGTGGCGGACGGCGGCGATCCCGTCTTCGATCATGGTCTCCAGTGCAAGCCGGTCGGGTCCTCCGGCGCTGTTTCCGGTGCCTCGGTAGTGGAATCGCTCCACGGCTGAGCCTTCGGCGGCGAGCCGGCGGCTCAACAGCACCTCGCGCCTGTAGTTGCGTTGCATCTCGGCATGGAGCGGGCTGCACAGCACCACCGCCCGATGGGGGCGCGTTGGGAGGTGGAGAACGGCGAACCTGGAGTCGTCGAACCCAGCCTCTTCGGTGACGCCGGTTGTCGGATCTCGTCGCCATGGTCTTATCGCCACGGCAGTTGTCCTCACCGTCGTTCCGCGACGGGCACCTTCGCCCTGATCCATTCGACCGCCAGGGATAGGAAACGGTTCTGGATGTCGACCCCCAGGAAGCCGTGCACCACCCCTGGAAGGTCGTCCACCACCTCGACCAGGTCGCCGCCCCTCTTGAGGATGGTCCCGAGCCGCCCGGCTTTGGCTCTCTCCCATTCACCGAGGAGCGGGTCCTCGTCGCCATATACGACGAGGACAGGGATCCCGCGCTCCACCATGGTCTCCAGGGGAGCGAGCAGCTTCGGGCTCACCCAGCGCAGCGTGGGGTCGCCACTCATGGGGCGCCGCGCCGCACCCCGCAGCTTGAAGCGGGCGAAGCGTGTGTATGCCTGGCGGTGCGAAGGTCTGGCCAGGTTGGCGAGCGTCTCCAGGCGGACCGCTCGTCGCACGTAGTCGGACCACGACCATTCCCGGGAGAGCCGCTCCGCCATGGCGTCCTCGCGCCCATATCCGCCCACCGGCGGCGTCGCCATGATCACGGCGCGGACTCCACGAATCGATGGCGCCGCCGACAGGGCGGTCCGAGCGCTGAAGCAGGCACCGAGGAGCACCAGGTCGTCGATCCCAAGCTGGTGCATCACTTCGGCCGCCGCCTCGGCATCCTCGGTGAACGGGTTGTGGAGGTGGAGGGCGCCGAGGTCACCCGAGCTCTCCCCGAGACCGTGATAATCGAAGCGGAGGCACGTGTACCCATCGGCGGCGAGGTTGCGAGCCAGTCGCACAGCGAGCCGGTTGCGGTGGAGCGATACGTTCACCGTATCTCCGCCCTGGATGAGGAGCACTCCTACCCCGTTGCCAGGCCCCTCTGGCTCAGTGATGACGCCGAACAGCGTATTCCCATCAGAGGGGAAGAAAGCGGGGCGTTCGCGCACGCCGGTGGAGAGCAGCGTCTCAGACATCCTCGACCCCCAGCACCCCACGGAGCCACCGCTCGGTTCGGTCGACCACATCGGTGTTCATTGCAAGCTCGATGTCGGGAGTGAGGGCGTCCACATCGACATGGAGCCACCAAGCCTCGTCGAATCGCACCTGCTCGATCGTCGGGGCGCCCCCGCGTTCCTCCAGATCTGCGGCGAGCGCGCGAAGCTCGCGGCGGATCCCGGCTCGCTGCCCGAACTGAACCAGGAGCACGTCATGATCGGCAGGGTGCTCGACCTTGAGGTCGCTCCGCTCGAGATCTTCCTTGAGGGCACCACCGATCGAGAAGCCCATGATGGCAAACGAGCCGGTTCGGGCGAGCTGATCCGCAATTTCATCGGCCACCGAGGGCGCCTCGTCATTGCCTTGCCTCATGCCGACCATCAGCCACACCCGCATCAGTTCTCTCAAATAGCTGCGGCCGGAGACCACCGGCTCCCAAAGCGCCAGCGGCGAGCCAGGCAGGCCAGATGCCACCGTCGACGCCGGAAGCGAGCCGAGCCTCGTCGCCACAAAACCGATCCGGTCGGTGCCCGAGACATCCGTCAGAGCGCTGGCGACGGCGGCGGTGTCGGCCGCCATCCCATCGATGGTGACGTCGCCGATGTCGCCATCGCTGTTGCCGGTGCCTATGTAATGAAAACGGGAAACGGCCAAACCGCGCCGAGCGAGGCGGCGGGCCAGCATCACCTCGCGCCGGTTGTTCTTGAGCAGCTCGGATTGGATCGGGCTGCAGATGAGCACGGCTGCCTTCGCAGGGCCGGGGGGTATGTGGGTGACAGCGAACACAGCCCCGCGGCCAGTCTCGACATAGCCAGCCTCCGCCCGGGAGCCATCCTCCTCGAGCATGGTCGTCTCGATCGACCTCACCTCCAACATGATGCTTCGACCTCTTTTGCCGCGCTCTTCGCCCTGCTGGCTCGCGGCGGGTTGCAGGAGTGTACGGACGACCGGGGACGACCTTCATCGACCCCGGTGTCAGCTCAAATATCGGCCGCCCCGGGTCGATACTGCAGCGCGAACGGTGGGTGACACCCACCGTTACCATCGAACCCCCCACGGCGCAGAACATCGCCACCGGACTGGAAGTGCCCATGACCTCGACCGCCGAGGCGATTCGCAGCTACATCTCCAATGAGCTCGCTCCGGGATCGGAGATCGATGAGGAAACCTCGCTGATCACATCCGAGATCATCGACTCGATGGGCGTGCTCACTCTCATTGGATTCCTCGAGGAGGAGTTCGGGGTCGAGATCAGCTCCGACGACGTCGACCTCACCCATTTCGAGAGCGTCGTGGGGATCGCCCGGCTCGTCGAGGAGCGTCGTGACCGAACCTGATCTGGACCCGACGCTGCGATCACTCGAAGCCGCATCCAGACCCCCGAAGGGACCGGTGCGCTGGTCGCAGGTTCCGGGCGGTGCCTTGGTCAAAAGGGCGGTGCGGGTGTTGCAGCGCACCGAGATCGTGTGGTCCGGCACGGTCAGATGGGCGATCGGGAGTGGGTGGATGGCGCCCCCGGCGAACCTGCCCGACTTCTTGGGGATCGGGGCGGCCAAGACAGGAACCACATGGCTCCACCACAACCTGCGCGCCCATCCTGAGCTGTACCTCCCCGACGTGAAAGAGGTCCACTACTTCGACAGCCGCTGGCACCGTCCGCCCAGTTGGTACGCCGGCCACTTCGTCGGCGGGGAGGGGAAGATCAAGGGCGAGATCACTCCGGCCTACTCGTTGCTCCCACCCGAGCGGGTGGCGGCGGTGCGCCGGCTTGTGCCCGACGCCCGGCTGATCCTCCTGGTTCGGGAGCCAGTCGAGACGGTGTGGTCACACGCCGTGATGAAGCTGGCGAGGGAGCGGGGGCGCAAGTCGTCCGATGTACAGCCCGAGGAGTACCGCGAGTTCTTCAGCCGTGCCTCCACCAGAAGGAACGTGGACTACACGGCCATGATCGAGCGATGGCAAGCCGAGTACCCACCGGGTCGCATGCTGGTCGCTTCCAACGATGAGGTTCGGGAGCGCCCGGTGGAGCTATTGGCCCGGGTGTTCACCCATCTCGGCGTGTCGGTTCCCGACGACTGGAGCCGATTTCCCGCTGGCACGGTGATCGACCGCGGGGTCGGTGGCGGCGCCGACCTGGTCGGGCGGCAACGGCCCGACTCGATGCCTGACGACTACCGCCGACTGCTCGGTGAGCTCTACGCACCCGAGACCGCCCGACTCCACGAGTTGCTCGAAGCGGGTGTGGCCCCCCCCGACCATTGAAGGACCGCTGCGGCGCGACCATGCCTTCCTCAGCTCCGCCCGAATGCCAACCCGCGTCCTGATCGTCCTCGCATTGGTGGCGGCGCTGGTGATCCTCGCCGCTGGAGCCGTGTGGTTCGTGCTGGTCCTCGGCTCGACCTGACGGGTATCGCTTCAGATCGACTCGGCTCGGGCCGATGAGAAACGTTAGGTCCGGCGCGATTGGTGGGGGGGCGCCTGGGCTTCGTACACGGCGGGGAGCGTTCACAGGAGGACGGGATGAAGGTGGTCCTGTTTTGCGGGGGGTTGGGCACGCGTTTGCGCGAATACTCGGATGCCATTCCTAAGCCGATGGTGCCGATCGGGCCGCGTCCCATCATCTGGCATCTGATGAGGTACTACGCCCATTTCGGGCACACCGAGTTCGTGCTGTGTCTCGGATACAAGAGCCAGGTGATCAAGGAGTACTTCCTCGACTACCGCGAGTGGGTCTCCAATGACTTCGTGCTGTCCGACGGTGGGCGTGACATCCAGCTGCTCAGCCGGGACATCGACGATTGGAAGATCACCTTCGCCGAGACCGGGATCGGCTCGAGCATCGGCGAGCGGCTCAAGGCCGTGGAGCCCTACCTCGACAACGAGGAGGTGTTCCTGGCCAACTACTCCGACGGGCTCACCGACCTCGATCTGGGCAAATACGTCGACACCTTTCTCGCCCAACCCGACAAGGTTGCCAGCTTCCTCGCGGTCCAATCCACCCAGTCGTTCCACGTGGCCGACGTGGCCGATAACGGTGAGGTGGCGTCGATCGATCCACTCAGCGAATCCGACCTCTGGATAAATGGAGGCTTCTTCGTCTTCCGAAACGAGATCTTCCGCCATCTCCACCAAGGCGAGGACCTGGTGTTCGAGCCGTTCAAGCGGCTCATCGCCGAACGCAAGCTGTGGGCACATCGCTATCGCGGCTTCTGGACGGCGATGGACACCTTCAAGGACCGTCAGGCGCTCGAGGAGCGCTACGAAAAGGGCGACGCCCCTTGGGAGGTCTGGAAGCAGCCCTCTCTGGAGAGGGTGTGAGCTCTCGATGTTGAAGATTGGCGCGGCGCCGCTAGCCGCCCAGGTACGGCGGGTGCTCTGTTTGGGAGCGCACAGCGACGACATCGAAATCGGTTGCGGCGGAACAGTGCTGCAACTGTTGGACGCCTGTCCGGATCTCGAGGTCGACTGGGTGGTCCTCACCGCACCGGGAGAGAGGGCCGACGAGGCATCGGCAAGCGCCGAGCGGTTCCTCACCGGCGCCGGTGAAACCCGGGTGCGCATCGAGAGATTTCGGGAGCGGTATTTCCCCCATCAAGCAGAGCTCAAGGAGTGGTTCGACGCTCTAGGCCGGGAGATCGATCCCGACCTGGTGTTGTGCCCGTGGCGCGGCGACGCCCACCAGGACCATCGCACCGTCTCCGAACTGGTGGGCAACACCTTC
>DATADW010000172.1:0-4637 GCA_036258335.1 Acidimicrobiia bacterium | reverse complement strand
CCGACCAGGTGCTTGTCCTACGACTCCTCGACGGGGCTCTCGGAGACCAATTCGGCACCGAGGAACTCGGCGACGAGCCTCTCGGGGTCGTGTTCAGGTGCCTCGGCGAGGCTGTCCTTGTCGGGCACCACGTCATCTTCTTCGGTGCTGACCACGGCATCCGCCAGCCGAAAGTCGACGCGCACCGCACCTCCAACCAGGTCGGCGGCCCTGGCTTCGACGACACCGGCGACTCTTGGGTCGCCACGCAACTCAGAAAGATGGAAGTCGTGGCCGGCGGGGAGCTGGAGGATGATGGTTGTGTCCTCTACCGCCGCCGGAAAGGCCTCGCGGAAGAAGGCCCAGCGGCGCTGGGTGAGTTCGTCGCGAACCGAGGCCAGCAGGACTGGCCACACCTCCTCGAGCCTCTCGATCGTCAGGCCTTCGACCGGTGCACGGGCGGGTGGTGCAACAGTCTCGGGCTCGGGCGGCGCGGCGATCGGTTTCGGCACGGGCTGGCCAGCGTTTTGAATCGCGTTTTGTGTCGTCGGCTGTTCCCTCTCAACGGTTCGTGCCGCAGCCGGAGTATCAGCCAGGTGCTTGACCCGTTGTTCGAGTCGATCGAGACGGGCGGCAAGCGAGGCGGGATCACCGACCACCTCGGGCCGGACCAGCCGGAGCAGAGCCAACTCGATCATGAGCCGCTCCTCCCGACCCTCCCTCAACTTCATGAGTGCGTCACCTAGTTGATCGATGACACGAAGAACATCCGGCGCCGCCACCAGCTTCGAAGCGGCCTTCCACTCCTCGAGAACCTCGCTCGGCTCGTCGGCCACCTCGGCCAGGTTGGGTGCGTAATGGGCCAGGAACACCCCGCGGAAGAAGGCGATGGCCTCGGAGACAAAGCGACGCAGGTCGACGCCCTCACCGACCATCTCCCCGACCAACTCGAGCGCCGACTTGGCATCTTGCTCCACCATGGCATTGGCGAGCCGCATTGGAACATCCGCCTCGGCCAACCCGATCGCTCTGCGGACGCCTCGGACATCGACAGTCCCGCTTCCCAGAGCGGCGACCTGCTCCAAGAGACTGAGGGCATCGCGGGCCGATCCGCGGGCTTGGCGGGCTATCAACGCCGAGGCTGCCGAGTCGGCGCGGTAGCCCTCGCTGCTGGCAACCGATTCGAGGTGCTTGGTCAGCGTGTCTGACCCGATGGCGTGAAAGTCGAAACGCTGGGCGCGGGAGCGGATGGTATCGAGCAGCTTGTAGGGCTCGGTGGTGGCCAGGACGAAATGGACGTGGCTCGGCGGCTCTTCCAATGTCTTGAGCAAGGCGTTGCCCGCGGCCTTGGACAGCATGTGCGCCTCGTCGAGGATGAACACTCGGCGGGCGCCTTCGCCGACGGCGACCGTCGAGACGCTCACCCTGATGTCGCGGATGTCGTCAACCGAGTTGTGCGAAGCGGCGTCGAGCTCGATGACGTCGAGGGACGACCCCTCGTCGATCGAAGTGCATGAGACGCACTTGTTGCACGGGGTGCCGTCGGGGTGGCGGTCCGTACAGTTGAGCGACTTGGCCAGGATCCGGGCGGTGGTCGTCTTCCCAGTGCCGCGCGGGCCGGCAAAGAGGTAGGCGTGAGCCACCTTTCCCTCGGTGATCTCTCGAGCCAGGGTCTCCGTTACGTGCTGCTGACCGACCACCTCACTGAAGGTGGTCGGCCGGTACCTGCGATAGAGGGCCCGGTACTCCACGACCCGATCGTAGAGCGGTGTATCTCGTGATGGGCCGGTGCCTCTGTCGGAGGTCACACGAGGAGAGCAATGCTGGTCTACGCCACCACCAAGGCCCCTTTCAAGGCTCCGGCGACACTGCATCGCCGACCGGCAGCCGCCACGCTGGAGCGACACGGCATCCGCCCGGTCGCCCGTCCACACGCCGAGCTCAGCCCGGCCAGACCCGTGGCGCCGGGCCGCGCCTGGCTCAAGATCGACGAGGCTTGGGATGACGAGACCGCTTCGGAAGCCCCCACCGTCGGAGCCGTGGCCCCGAGCCGGGTCGAGGTCTGGTTGGAAGGACTCGATCCCGGGACGCGCTACTTGGTGGCGATCGAGGTGGTGTGCCTGCTGGGTGCCACCGATGCCCGCTTCGATGTGTCTTCCAGCGCTGCTATCACCGATGCGTTCGGCGTCGAGCCTCCGGAGCGGACATTGATGGTTGTGGTGGATCCCGCCGAAGACCTCGAGATGGTGACCCTCAAGCCGCACAACCTGTCGCTTTGGTCGCTCACCGCCGTCACGATCACCGAGGTGAATTGACGCCGACTCGGTGTGGCGACGACCCCGAGATGGCGCGCCTGATGCAATCCCGGCGCTCCGCAACCCCTAGGTTCGGGCGGCCCCACCTTTCGATCTGTCGAGATGGACGTGTCGCCGATCGGTTGGTTGGTGGGCCGGGTCGTCGACCATGACCCTTCCTTCCATCGTGACCATGCGGTGGGCATAGGCGTCGCTCAGGCGCTCCGCGGTCAGCACCTCATCGGGGGAACCCTGCGCGACAACCCGACCCGCCAGCAGAATGACGTGGTCGGCCTGGGAAGCGTCGCCAAGGTCGTGGGTGGTCATGATCACAGTTCGGCCGGCGGCGCGTTCGCCGCGGACCACACCGATGATGACCTCCATCGACACCAGGTCGAGGCCGGTGAGTGGCTCGTCGAGCAGCAGCAGGTCTCGGTCCTGCGCCAGCCCTTGGGCGACGAATACCCGCTGACGCTGGCCTCCGGACAGCTCGGCCAACTGGCTTGTCGCCAGATCGGTCACCTCGGTCTGCTCCATCGCCCTCTCGACGGCGGTCCGGTCGCCGGGCGAAAACCGGCCAACCATCCCCAGGGAGGCGTAGCGGCCCATGGCCACCACCTCCCGGACCGTCACCGGCAGCGCCTCGTTGACGCGGGTCGACTGGAGGACGTAGGCGATATGCGACCTGGACTCGACGGGCGGTCGCCCGAACACGGTCAAGCTCCCCACGTCGGGGGTGTGCAGGCCGGCAACCGCGTTGAGCACGGTCGACTTACCAGATCCGTTGGGACCGATCAGGGCCGCCACCGTGCCCCGCTCGATGGTGAAGTCAGATGGCTGGAGGGCGACCCGGGAGCGGTACCGCAACCCGACCATCCTCCCTTCGACGGCGGTCACCTGTCGAGGCACCGGGCGCAGGTTCCTTCGATCTCGAGGCCGTGATCGACAACCGCATAGCCCCGTTCCCGTCCTGCCGACTCTGCCAGCACCGCCAGTGCCCTTTCACTCTCCGCGTCGAGCTCCACGTCCACCACTTGGTTGCAGTCGACGCAGACGAGGTGGTGGTGGTGGCCGGTGAGCCACTCGGCCAATTCGAAGCGGGCCAGTCCGGCGGCGTCGTGATGCTTCTGAAGCACGCCGCTGGCATCAAGCACTGCCAGCGAGCGGTAGAGCGATGAAAGCGGAACCGACGACCTCAGACCCCGGTGCAACTCCGATGCAGCCTGCGGTCCAGCGGAGCGATGGAGTGCACGCACCACCTGACGGCGGCCCTGGGTGTAGCGGACATCCTTCTCATCCAGATGACGCTCGACCTGCCGGTCGATCTCCGACAACTGGGTCATCCCGTTCAACTCACCCTCCTTGCACCCTCTGTTAACTTACCACCTAGCAGATTAGGAGTGATTCTCATTATATGCAAGGAATGAGAATCGGTTTCGAGATTCGCGGCCGAGTCCTCTGCTCACGTGCTGTGCGCCTCGCCTTGCTCAGCGGTCTCATTGGGCTCTGGGCTTGCTCGACGGGGACCTCGGCGGCCGGCACCACCGATGAAGACCGAATTGCGATAGTGGCGACGACCTCAATCCTCGGGGACGTCGTCTCCAACGTCGTCGGTGATGCCGCCGACGTGGAAGTGGTCCTACCCGCCGGTACCGACCCGCACGACTTCGAGCCCTCGCCACAGCAAGTGGCTGCCATCGGCGCCGCTGACCTTGTGGTGGCGAACGGGCTCGGCCTCGAGGAGGGACTGGCGGATGTGATCGAAGCTGCCTCGGCCGAGGGGACGCCTGTTCTCCAGTTGGCCGACGGACTCGATCCCATCCCCAGGGTCGGCTCGCAGGGGACCGAAGCGCTCGGTGAGAGCCAAGACCCGCACTTCTGGCACGACCCCGACCGAATGGCCCGGGCGATCGACCTCATCGCCAGCGAGCTATCCATGCTCGATGCATCGGTCGATTGGCAGGGTGAGGCGGCGCCCTACCGCGCCGAGGTGACCGCGGCCGGCATAGAAGCCGACGAAATCCTCTCCGAGGTGCCCACCGAGCAGCGAGTCCTCGTCACCAGCCACGACTCGCTCGGCTACTTCGCCGACCGCTTCGGGTTCACCGTGGTCGCGACGGTGATCCCGGGAGGGAGCACGTTGGCCGAGCCGAGCAGCCGGGAGATCGCCGAGCTGGTCGACACCATCGACACCACCGGCGTCTCGGCCATCTTCGCCGACGCCACCAATTCGACCGCCCTTGCCGAGACCGTCGCCGCCGAGGCCGGCCGCGACGTCGAGGTCGTCGTCTTGTTCACCGACACCCTCGGTGAGCCAGGCAGCGGCGCCGACACCTATCTGGGGATGATCCTCACCAACGCCGA
>DATADW010000171.1:0-27566 GCA_036258335.1 Acidimicrobiia bacterium | reverse complement strand
ACGCCGAGGCGGTGGCGGATGGACTGGCGATGAGCCAGGAGGAGGCCATCGCCTACGCGCTGAGTGACGAGGACTGACCGGGGAACAGTCCGCAAGCCGACGCCGGTTGGATCGGGGAGGCCGGCCCGGCCCCTCGTACCTCGACGAGGCTCAGGTGGGCCAGGGAACGACTTCACCAACCGGAACACCACGTTCATGACCTGGAACCTGCTCCACCTCGCCCGCATGATCGGCGACCGAGGAGGCCGCGCACGGCAACCAGCGCACACAATGGAATGCGGGGAGCCGTTTCGACTACCCCAATCCGGAGCACCCGATCATCAGGGAACCCGAGCGGCTTGTTAGACGTGAAAGACGTGGATTGGGGGTGCACGTTCCTAGCCCGTAGCCCTCTTACCATGACCATCGCATGAAGACCCGAACCTGGCTCATTCTGCTCGCCGCCGTCCCGGTGGTGCTGGCCGCTGCATTGGTCGGGGCATGGTTGATAGACCGCGATGCTCATCAGGGTGAGGTTGCCCGCAACGTCGTGCTCGATGGCGAGGCGCTAGGTGGGTTCGATGATGCCGAGACCGAGGCGGCGGTCACTGCACTGTCCCAGCGCTACGACGGTCAACCCGCCGTGCTCCAATCCGGTGCTGACTCAGTGGTGGCCAGCAACGGCGATCTCGGGTTCTCGGTCGACCAGGAGGCCACTCTTGCGGCACTACTCGAGGCGGGGAGATCGGATTCGTTGCCCCGCGAGTTCGTCAGCTGGGCCCGCTCCTTCATCCGCCCCCACCAGGTCGAGCCGACCTACAGCTTCGACCCCGAGATCGCCAAGGAGACCCTCGCCGCCCACCCCGACACCCAGCCCACAGAACCGGTGGAGCCCGACCTCGTCTACCGCAACGAGAACCTGCGGCTGGTTCCTGCAGTGCCCGGCGCCACCTTCGACATCGACGCCGCGGTGGCGGCGCTCCAGGCGGCCGATCCGGCCGTACCGGTCTCGGTCGAGGCCGCCTGGACGGAGATCCCCACCGTCGTCTCGGATGACGAGGTGAGGGAGGCGGCTGTCAAGGTGCGTCAAGCCACGGCGGATGGACTTGAGCTTCAGGTCGGATCGCAGTCGCGCTGGGTCAGCCCCGAGGTGGCCCGGAGCTGGATACGGCCGCGCATCGGTAATCGGGTGACCCTCGCGGTGGACCGCAACGCGGTCGACGAACATCTGAGGAGGATCTGGCGAGGGGTCCGCATCGGCGGTACGAGGCCTGAGCTCACCATCTCCGACGGGCAGGTCCAGGTGGTCCGCAGGGGGACGGTGCCGCAAGTCTGCTGTGCCGCCCAGGCGACCCGGCTCGTCTCCGAGGCAGTCCTTGGCAAAGGATCGGCGACGATCGAGCTCCCGCTGCGGCCGAGCAACGATCCCGAGCTGATTGCCACCGCCCGCGGCCGGAACGTCAAGGAGATGGTGGCCGAGTTCACCACCAACCACTCCTGCTGCGAGGCGAGAGTGACCAATATCCATCGCATCGCCGACCTGGTGCGGGGCAGCGTCGTATATCCAGGAGAGTCGTTTTCGCTCAATCAGACGGTGGGGCAGCGGACCGAGGTGAACGGATTCGTCTCGGCGGGGATGGTCTTCTACGGGCATCTGGTCGACGCGGTGGGCGGCGGTGTCTCCCAGTTCGCCACCACCCTCTTCAACGCCTCATACCTCGCCGGGCTCGACTTCCTCGAGTACCAGTCGCACTCGCTCTACTTCCCCAGGTATCCATACGGCCGGGAAGCAACCCTCTCGTGGCCATCGCCCGACCTGATCGTGGAGAACAACACCGATTACCCCGTTCTGGTATGGCCCATCTACAGCGACACCTCGGTCACGGTCCAGCTCTGGTCAACCAAGAACGTCAACGTCGTCGAAACCGCCATCGAAGAAACCGCGCTGCGGCAATGCACGAGGGTCGAGCGATTCCGCACCCGCACCTTCAGCGATGGGCGGCGGGAGAAGGACTCCGTGTTCGCCGTTTATCGGCCCGACGAGGGTCTCGATTGCGATGGTGAGTCGGTCGAGCCACCACCTGGGGTGGAGCCCTAGAGAGGAGCTCTGAGTACTGAGTACTGAGTACTGAGTACTGAGTACAGGCCGACTCGCACTCGGTCCTTCCGTCTTCCGTCTTCCGTCTGCGGTCTGTTTATCTCTCAGATCTTGGCGATCGAGAGCCAGATGACAACCGCTATGCACACCCAGGCGACCGCAGTCATGGCCAGCGGCAACGTCACCGTCCTGCGCCCTGCGGTGGCCTCACCTCCTTCCGGTACCTCAAGTGACGTCACCGAGGGAAGCAATAGCCGGGTGCCAAAGGTGAGCGCCACGGCCACCGCAACCAATATCAGCTTGATCGACAGCCAGGTGGCGGCGATCGGTCCTCCGTCCGCTCCCAGCGAGACGACTGCAGCGACCGCGAGCGCCACGGTCACCACCACTCGCAACCAGAGATCGGCGGTGCGGGCTGCGCCCCCTAATCGCACTTGGACCGCGGATCTCGTCGACGCCGGAGGCGGGTGATCCACCCAATAACGAAATAGGGCGGCTAGGAGCCAAGCGCCACCGAGCAAGACGCTTCCAACCAGAATGACCGACTCGGAGGCGGCGGTGAATCCCCATCGGCCGAGGTAGGTGAGTGTGATCCCCAGGGTCAGCAAGAGGATCGATGCAGCGCGGGGGCCGAGATCGAGGTCCTCCCAGAGCCCAACCATCTCGGCTCGGGCTGGTGGGGAGCGACGATCGTCGACGGCGCGGCGCAACACGATGGCCGCGGCGATGTCGGTACCGAGCCACAGGGCCACGGCGACGATATGGAGCGTCTCGAGCAGGTTGTAGTCGAGCAGTCGGGTCACGGTCCCTCCGGCGGGCAGGGTACCGGCAGGTACCGGAGCGACCGCCGAGCGTCATCCGAAAAGCGGGGCTCCGGTGGTACGTTGCGCGGGCCCAACCCCGGTCAAGGAGGGCAAAGTGGACCGCACTCCGCGCCTATCCATCCGTTGGTCGACAGTCGCCATCGCAGCCATCACCGCCGCTGTCGTGGCGCCGCTGACCGCCTGGGCGCAGCAGCGCTTCGCCGATGTCCCGCCGTGGCATGTCTTCGCCGAAGACGTCTCTTGGTTGGTGACGGTCGGCGTCACCAGGGGGTGCACCACCGACGGATCGCTTTTCTGTCCCGAGGACCCGGTCACCAGGGGACAGATGGCCGCGTTCCTCCACAGGCTCGCCATCGGAACGGTGGTCGACGCCGCAACTCTCGAAGGGCGCGGGGCAAGGTATTTCCTGGCGGCGGACGGGATGGCCGCCGACTCGAGGAGGCTTGGCGGCGAGCCGGCGTCGGCGTATCTCGGGGCTGAAGAGACCGCCGCCAACTCGGCTCGCCTCGGCGGCGTGATCGCGTCGTCCTATCTGGGGGTGGGCGACACGGCAAGCAACTCAGCACGGCTCGGCGGGAAGTTCCCCGACGAGTACCTCTCCGCCGACGGCACCGCCACCGACAGCGATTTGGTGGATGGGTTGGACGCATCCGCCATCAGCCGAATCAGCGGTGCCGCAGCCGCCGGGCCCCCCGTTGTGGCGACTGTGGTCGCTCCGGTGGACGGTGTGGTGGCGGTGACCGCCGTTGTCGGCTACCAGGTACCCAGCGGAACAGGAGCGTGGACTTGCTCCCTGTCTGCTGGTCCCCCGGGTTCTCGGGTGGTGATTCCCGGCACCGAGCAGAGAGGGAACACCAGCCGCCCTGCTGCGGGGAGTTGCGTCGCCACCGGGGTAGTCGAGGTCGTCGCCGGGTCCAACCAGGTTGCGATCGAGGCGACGGCCAGCGGCACTACCGTGCTGGTCGGGGGAAGCATCTCGGCGGTGTTCAGTCCGTTCAGCGCTTCGAACCCCTGATCGTTCTTCACGTATCCATACGCCATTCACACAACCTTCATGATGCGACGCCAGGCTGGCGAGCATGGAACTAGGAACCATATGGCCGACATATTGAAAGGGCGGATCACCCCGACCGGACGGCGCCCCGCTGCGGTGACCGACCGAGGTCGCATCTGCTCGCACCCCGGCTGCGTCACCAGGCTTTCGATGTACAACCGGGGCAAGGCATGCCACGCTCACGCCCCGACCCGGTACCCCCGGGTTCGAGGGTCGGTCGTCCCGGCCTGAGAGTCATCGGTCGCGCTCGGCGAGATGACGGAACTCGTCGGGCACCAGCTTCTGGTCCTTGTCGAGCAGCAGCGATGCTCGACCTGCCGCCGTCTTGCCAAACCGCTCCCTCACCCGGTCGAGCGCTTCCTCGGCCGCCAGTCGGGTGGCGCCCGCCGGCGTGCCCGGCCTGACCGGATCGTTCCCCTCGACCGGCAGCTCGAGCTGGAGCGGCGCCAACACCGAGAGACGGCTCACCGAGATCGCCACCAGCGTCACAGGGGCGTTGCTGGCTGCCAGGCCGTCGGCGAGGAGAGACAGCGCGACGCGGTGGAGGGCGCTGCTCGTAGCCACTGGTGCCGTCAAGGTGCGCGCCCTGGTCACCGATCGCTCCTGGCTGAACCGCACCCGGACGGTGATCGTCCGCCCCGCCCGATCCTTGGCGCGCAGCCGTCTAGCAACCCGCTCGGCGATACCAAGCAGGACGTGGCTGAGCCGCTCGGGGTCGCGCGTGCCGCGGATCGCCGACTGAGATCCGATCGAACCCGCCGCACCGACCTGGACCACAGCTCTCGGGTCGCGATTCCAGGCGAGGGCGTGTAGATGCCGACCCGCCCCTGACCCAAGCCAGCTCGCCAGCGCCGGCTCGGGCACCTTCGCCAGATCGCCGACGGTTAGTACCCCTCGCTCGGCGAGACGGGCGCCGAGTACGGGCCCAACCCCCCACACCCGTGAGACCGGGAGCGGGTGGAGGAACTCGAGCTCCTCGCCTTCGGGGACGGCGACGAGCCCGTCGGGTTTCGCCACGGCCGAGGCGATCTTGGCGAGAAACTTGGTGGAGGCGACCCCAACCGACAGCGCCAGCCCCGTCTCCCGGCGCACCCGTTCCCTGAGCTCATGGGCTATCGCAATCGGCTCTCCCAGGATCCGTCTCGCTCCCGAGACCTGGAGAAAAGCCTCGTCGATCGAGATCTGCTCCACGGCTGGCGTGTAGTCGCCGCAAATTTCGAACACCTGGCGTGACATCTCGAGGTAGTCGGAAAAGGAGCCGTCGACCACCACCGCCCATGGACAAAGCTCCAGGGCTTTTCGGGTGGGCATGGGAGCGGATATCCCGAACTGTCGAGCCTCGTAGCTGGCGGCGAGGACCACCCCTCCCCCAACGAGCACCGGCTGCCCCGCCAGCTCGGGGTGACGAACCTGCTCTACCGAGGCGTAGAAGGCGTCGAGGTCGCAGTGGAGGATGGTGGCGCCCACGCCGACAGCTTGCCACCGGCCAACGACAAGGCGTTGAGACGGAAGTCGGAAGTCGGAAGAGAAGACCTGGGGCCTACCCGAGCGCATCAGGTGTTCGGACCCGCCAATAGAAGGAGGATGGTTTGGCTGCCGTCTGCCGTCTGCCGGAGGCGGCACTAGCCTGATTATTGCCTATACCGGGAGGCGGACGAGCGTGGACAGCACGCCGTGGGCGAGTGATGCCGAGGTGATCGTGGCCTCGTGGCACGATCCGGTGCGCTTCGAGGTGGTGTTCAGCCGCCACTTCGGGACCGTGTTCCGGTTCCTGGCCGGTAGGGCGCCGCGGGACGAGGCAGCGGACATGGCGGCCGAGGTGTTCGTGCGTGCCTTCGCCCGGCGTCGCAGGTACCGGCCCGATCGGCCATCGGCTTTGCCCTGGCTGCTCGGGATGGCGGTCAACGTTCTCAGAGAGTGGACCAGGCGGCTGGCGCGCGCCGATCGGGCCCATCGGCGCTCCTCATCAGATCTGGAGGCGGATGTCGACACCGGCGATGCCGAAGCGAGGATGGATGCCGACGAATCAGCTCCGGCGCTGCGGCGTGCCCTCGCCGGGCTCAGCCTCGACGAGTACAACGTTCTTGTCCTCGCCGCACTCCACCAGCTCACTTATCCCGAGATCGCCGACACCCTTGGCATCCCGCTGGGAACTGTACGATCTCGGTTGGCCAGGGCTCGCCGTCGGGCGAGAGAACTGATCGGGCCCGATCGGCGAATCTATATGGACGGCTGACGGGGGCTACTGGTCGTGGAGGACTTGAGCGGGCTGGGCGACGACTTCGAACAGGTGTCGCCGGATCCTGCCGACGAGGCGTCGGCGAGGGCCCGGCTCCGATGGGCGATCAGCGGCGAGAGGCGGCACTGGGCAAGTGGCCTCTGGGTGGCGCTCTCCGCAATGGTCGTGGTGCTCGCCGCCGTCGGGGCGGTCGCCTTGCGCCCCCTGCCGGTCGAGCCACCGGTGGCGTCATTGCTCCAAGTGGCGGATGCCGTCGCCACTCTTCCCGCCACCCCGCTTGCAAGAGACCGCTACTACCTGACCCGCTCCGAGAGGTTGGTGCTGACCACCGTCCAGGCCGAGGAGCCAGTGGTCAGCTTCCTCCAGCCCAGCCAGCGCGAGGTCTGGGTGGCGGCAGACGGCACCACGAAGGTTCGGACCACCTACGGCACACCGCGTTTCCTCACCGCCGAGGACCAGATGGCGTTCGAGCTGTCCGGGTTGGCGCCCAACCACGAGTCCGGCGATACGGTGGTCCAGGTCTACGGACCGGCGGAGTACGTCGCCGACCCCGCCGTTTGGCCATCCGACGCTCCCCGACTGCAGCGGGCGCTGTTGGAGCGACTCGGCCCGGCCGACCAACAACCGCATGCCCTGCAGCTGCTGCGGAGTGCGGTCGAGCTGATCCGCGAGAACGGCGCCGACCCGTCGTTGCGAGCCGCGGTTCTGCGGGTCATCGCCGGTGTTCCAGGGATACAGGTGACGGGGACCTCGGAGTTGGTCACGGTCGTCTTTGACGGCGCGCTCCCCGAGCGGACCGAACGGAGGGTCTACACCTTCGACGCTTCCACAGGGCATCTGGTGAGCGAATCGGTGACCGTCGTCAGCGCCGACAATCCCCGGCGGACCGTGTTCAGCTCGCGCTACGAGCCGCCAGTCCAGGTCACCGGAGACCCGGGCCGCTCCTGATCGGGCGAGAACCGCCCACACCCTTTCGGCCAACACATCATGAGGGGGCGTTGGCGCGCCTTCTCGTCAAATCGGAAGGAGCATCGATGAAGCGACTGATGTTGGCTCTGGGCCTGGCGGGGATCCTCGTTCTCGGCGCCGCTTGCACAGATGACGGCGGCGACGGAACGGCGACCACGGTGAGCTCGGAGACCACAGCAGGCGGCTGACCTCCAACGGCCGCTTCCCGGTCGTGACGGCCCGGTCCGCGCCGGGCCGTCACGCGCGTCTGTGGCTACGTTTCCTCTCATGGCTAAGCAATACCAGGTGACCGCATCCACGCGAATGGTCAACCGCCTCACCAGCGGGTTGGCCAAGCTGGGGGTCGGGCGCATCGAGTTACTCACCACCACAGGACGGACCAGCGGCGAAGCGCGCCAGGTTCCGGTGAGCCCGATCGAGATGGCCGGCATGGAGTACCTTGTGTCGCCGTATGGCGACGTTGGCTGGGTCGCCAACACCCGTGCCCGGCCGGAGGCGATTCTGAGGTTGGGATCCCGTGCCCGAAACGTTCGTCTGGAAGAGGTGGGTCCCGATGAGGCGGCACCCGTCATCGCTGCCTACTACGCCCGCGAGGGCCACGCCCGGGGCTACATGGAAGCACCGGACAACCCGACGGTTGAGTACTTCCGCGAGACCGCCCACCGCTTTCCCGTATTCAGGGTCACGCCCCGCGACTGACGAGCGAGCACACGGAAGATTCCTTTCCGACCCCCACAGGAGGGACGGAAGAAGATCCGCAACGGAGCCGCTCCGATTGGGGGGACGGAAAGAAGCCCGCGGTCACACCGAGAACCTGACGACGATCACGTCACGATCGCGGACCGGGTAGTCGCGGCCCTCGACCCGCACTTTGCCTTTGCGTTTCGCTTCGTCCCATCCGCCGGCGGCCGTCACCTCTTCGAGTGGGGCTACCTCGGCACGGATGAACCCACGCTCCAGGTCGCTGTGGATCCGACCTGCCGCCTCCTGCGCCGTCGCCCCGCTACGTAACGTCCAGGCATGCGCCTCCTTGGGCCCGAGCGTGTAGAAGGTGATGAGATCGAGCGACCTGTAGGCGGCCTGCCCAACGGCGGAGAGGGCGCCGCTGCCGAGACCCAGCCCCTCGAGCAACTCCTCTCGATCCTCCGGCTCGAGCTTGGAAGCCTCTGCCTCGATCGGGGCCGAAAGAGCAACCACGGTGTCGTGCTCCGGCACGACGGCGGCCACCGCATCAGTGAGAGCGGAGGGGTCACCGTGGCCCTCGACGACATTCACAACCCACACCACTGGCCTCAGAGTCAGCGGTGCGAGATCACGGAAGACCGCCAGTTCACCGGAGTCCCAGCGGACCGACCGCAGCGGAGTCCCTGCTCCGAGAAGATCGGCGGCGCGGTTCACAACCGCCGCCTCGCTCCGCTTCGATGGATCGGCGCTTGCCTCCTTGCTGACCTTCTCGCCGCGCCTTGCCATGACCTCGTGGTCGGCGATTGCCAGCTCGAGGATTAGGTCCTCGGCCTGCGCTACCGGGTCGGTTCCCGACTCGTCGGCCGGGACGGCCGCGTCGTCGAAGGCGCGCAGCACAGCAGCGAGCGCCTCCACCTCGCGCAGCCGCCCCAGGTACTGGCTGCCGAGCCCACCGCCCCGGGCCATCGCGGGAAGGTCGATGAGGTCGAGGGTGGAACTCACCAGCTTGGCCGACCTCTCGATGCGGGCTGCCTCCTCCAGATCGGCATCGGCAATCCGCGCGACACCGATGTTGGGAGAGGTCGTCGAGAACGGATGTTGGGCGGTCGGAGCGTCATGACCGGTGAGGGCGTTGAACAGCGTCGTCTTGCCGGTATTGGCAAAGCCGACGATCCCGATTCGAGGCACGTCAGAAACCGCTTGCCCGGCGTAGTGAGCGGTAGAGAAGCTGCTGATCGCCCAAGCGGCGGCGGAGCGCCCGCTCGAGACCTCCGATCGGGTACAGGTTCTGCGGGGCGCGCGGTTCCTTGTGCAGCGAGGAGGCAAACCGCGGAAGCGTGACGGTGACACGGTCGGCCCATTCGACCGCCGCGGCAACCGAGAGGTCGGCAGGCGCCTCGCATCGGATGACACCGGCCAACCCGAAACCGCTGCTCCCCGGAAGGCGCACATACCACGAATACCGACTCCACGCCGTGGTGGTGACAAAGAGCGGCGAGCGCTCACCGGCCCCCAGGTCGCCAAGGACCGGGCGGAGCGCCGGCGGTAGGTACATGACCCGATGTGTCTTTACCAGTCCGACCGCCTGCGGCAGCCGCTGGCGTCCGGTGAGGGGGCCATCAACCACCACCAGTTCCGCTTGGTCGAGGCCGGCGGTGACCTCGTGCTCGAGCTCGCCCATCCGCTGCTGAACCCCCAGCCACAGCTCTTCCGGAGTCTCACCCGAGACGACACGAACCCCGTAGACAGCACTGGCCGTGATCACATCCTCAGCTCCGGGCGCAGCCGAGAAGACACCACGCTCCACCCGGGCGGCTTCGATGGTGGCTGTCCCCTGGCAACAGCGCACCGCTCCGGCGGCGTACGTGGCGCACACCCCGAGTACCGGTAGGTCGCCGGGCCGGTCGATCCAGATGTTGGCGTCGACCCGCCGGACGCCGTCGACAAAGAGCACGTCTTCGGCAACACCCACCTGGGGGCGAAGCGGACGCCAGGCGCGGGCCGGCATCTCGACGTCCACGTTGGGTGCCGCCGACGGCTCCTCGAGAGCAGCGTCCACCGGGGCGCCGTACTCGGGTGCCCAGGGCTCTACGGAGAACCTCATGACTCGACCCTGGTGATGCTCGCCCCACCCGCGCTCATGGCGACCTCGAACCTGACCGGCGCTTGTTCCGCCAGGGCGGCGACGTGGGTGACGAACCCGACTGTCTTCCCAGTGGCGCCAATGTCGGCGATCACCGTGGCCACCACCTCGAGCGTTTCCGCGTCGAGCGTCCCGAACCCCTCGTCGAGGAATATGGACTCCAGCCGGTTCTGCTCCGTTGCCGCCAGTTCAACGATGTGATCGGCCAGCGAGAGCGCAAGCGCCAACGAGACGAGAAACGTCTCGCCACCGGAGAGCGTGCGCACGCTCCGCCTCTCGTCGGCGGCGAAATGGTCCACCACCTCGAAGCCGAGTCTGGCATCGACCGTCAACGAATACCGGCCGCGTGCCAACTCCGCCAGCCGGAGGTTGGCGCCGGTGGCCAGGAGCCGCATCGCCTCGTCGAGCAGCCAGCGCTCGAAGTAGTCGGCCCTCAGTTGGCGCCCGACCTCCCGTGCCACCACCGCTTGCTCCGCCTTGGTGGTGCGCTCGTTGGTCAGCGCAGATACCTCTGCGAGGGCGTGTGCGATCCGCTCGCGCTCCGCCACCGCAGCCGCCTTCGCCTCTGCCACCGCCTCGCCCGGTCGGCGGCTCCCCACCTCGACACCGGCGGCGCGGCACCGGGTGAGGAGATCGGCCGCAACCTCGTCCTGCTCGCCCCGGAGCGCGGTGAAGGCCGCCTCCGCCTCCTCGGCCTCGAGCGTGAGTTGGGGACTGAGCTTCTCTGCCCACGAGAGAAGCTCGTGCCATCCACCGGGCACATCGTCGAAAGAAAGCGCCGGGGGCTCCAGTCCGGCCAGCGAGCGCCATGCTTCCTGCAGCTCGGTCCGCGTCCTGCGCTCGGTGGCGCTGTGTGCGTCGCGGCTCGCCGTCGCCCTGTCGACCTCGGCCAGGGCGGCGGCGTTTGCCTTTCGGCTGATCTGCACCTCCTCCTCGGCCGAGGCGATCGCTATCAGCGAAGCGTCGACTTCTTCAGGCAAAGGCGCCCCGGCCAGCGCGCTTCCCAGCGCCTCGACCCTGGCACGGAGCGATTTGCTCTCCGCCTCGGCAGCAGCCTGCTTGTGCCCCGCCTTCCTCGCCTGATCTGCCGTCCGATCCCTGTCCTGCCTGGCCTTCTCCATCTCGGCAGGTGGCGGCTCGTCGGACATCCGGTCGATCGGGCGGTGGCACACAGGGCACTCCTCGCCCACGGCCAGCCCGGATCGGAGATGGGCGGCGGCATGGGCCCTTTGGACCTGTTCGAGCACGGAAGCGAACTCCGTGGCCGCAGAAGCCGTTGCCTCTGCCTCGCTCTCTGCCTCCTCGAGCACGATTGCCGTCTTCTCGAGCAGCCGCCCGAGATCGGACATCTCGGTTTGCCGCTCCCGCCACCGCTCGAGGATCGCCCGAGACGGGAGCGCCGCGATCGCCGCCTCCGCCCTCTCCAGCCGACCAGCCGCCAGTTGCTGTAGGGATCGTGCCGTCTCGAGGGCGGCGGTCGCCTCGCTCAGCTGTACGGCGAGCTCCTCCAGCCCGGTGGGCGCCGCCAGCTTGGCGAGAACGCCAACCCGGCGTTGCTTGTCGACGACCGCTCTCTCTGCCTCGGCACCCCGCCGACCCAACTCCTCGAGCCGTTTGGTGAACGACTCGACGGTGACGGCCAAGTCCTCCAACAGGCCGACCCGGGCAGCGGCCTGTTCTAAATGTTCCGGTTCCACGCCTCCGATCCGGTTCAGCCGGGAGTCGAGCTCTGCCACACGAGCCTCCGCCACCTCCTTGCGCACCGTCGCAAGTCGACCCACCCGCTCGTAGACCCCGAGATCGAGCAGCGCAACCAGCAGGTCCTGGCGATCGCCCGGCTTGTCGTGGAGGAATCGGGCGAACTCACCTTGGGGCAAGAGCACACAGCGGCAGAACTGGTCGAAGCTCAGCCCGAGACCTTCTTCGATCGCGGCCGTCACATCCGAGGCACCGGATGCGATCACCCGATCTTCCGCCTCCAGCCGCGCCTCGGCAGTCGTCCCCTTCCCGGTGCGCGCATCGCGCCGAACCACCCGTGCCACCCGGAATGCGGTGTCGCCCACCGTGAAGTCGAGACGCACCCGCGCCTCGAGCCGACCCTGCGTCACCACCGCGGTGACCGCCTGTTTCCCGTGACGAGGCACCGCCCCGTAAAGGGCGAAGAGGATGGCGTCGAGCACCGACGTCTTGCCCGCACCTGTGGGACCGGTGAGGGCGAACAGCTCGGCACCATCGAAATCGACCACGGTCCGCGCCTCGAAGGCGCTGAACCCTTCCATTTCCAGTCGCTGCGGTCGCATCAGACCAGGTCCGGCTCGTGAGCCTCGGAGAGCAGCTCATCGAACAAGAGGATGAGTCGCGGGTCTTCGATCCCCCGTTGCTCGAGGTATTCGGCAAAGAGGTCGTGGGGGGTTCGACCGATACGGCTCGGGCCGGCCACTACCGACTCGATACCGGTAGGCGGGGCGACCAGGACGTCGATGGTCCCCGGAATCAATTGGCGCACCTCGTCGGCGAGGCCGGCCCTGCTCTGCTCGTCGAGCACGACTTGGATCCAGGCATCCTCATAGCTCGCTGCCTCGGCCGTGACCTGGTCGAGCGTTCCCTCCAGCCGAACGAGCCGCCGACCCGAGGTCAAGTAGACCTGGTCGACCTTGGCCGGAAGACCGGGCTCGACATCCACCACGAGCACCCCCTTGCTGTCGGCCGCCTCGCCGAAATCGAGCTGAAGCGGTGATCCGGAGTACCACAACGGCGCGGGTCCAGGTACCCGTTGCATGCGGTGGAGATGACCGAGCGCCACATACGAGAGGTGGCCGGGAAATGCCAGGGCAGGGACCGAGTACTCGAAGATGGTATGGGCTGAACGCTCGCCGCCTCCGAGAACGCCGCCGTGGACCATCACATGCCCCACGACCAAGTTGACGGCGTCGGTCGTCATCCCTGTACACAGCAAGTCGATGATCGCTGCCATGCGCTTGGCATATTCGCCCCCATGGCCGGCGGCGCCCGATGCCATCAGGTCGTCTACTCGCACGATGCCCCTCTGCGACACGAAGGGGACCATCGCAACCCGCACCGACAACCCGGGCACCTCGACCACCCCGCCCGACTCGGGGCGCTCGAGCAAGGCGCCAACCGAGACCCGGCCCAACTCGAGGAGCGGCGCCACCGCTTGAAGCCGACGGGGATGGTCGTGGTTGCCCGCAACCATGACCACCGGCGCCACCTCGGCAAGGTCGAGCAATGCCCGATAGACGATGCGCTCCGCCTCTGGCGGCGGTGTGGCAGCGTCGAACACGTCACCGGCGACCACCACCAGATCCACTCGGCTGTCGCCTGCGACTCCGGCTATCTCGGTAAGCACGTCTTGGTGCTCGCTAGTCCGGGAACGGCCCCGGATGGTTCTGCCAACGTGCCAGTCGGAGGTGTGGAGAATGCGCACTCGCCTGGCGATCGTACCGGTGACCGGTCGCCCCGACCTCAGGTCGGTGTTAGACCCTCAGCCATCTCCTATAACCCGGTCTCATCAGGTATTCGCTTATCTTCACCATTTATAAGGGCGATTTTCAGAGCGGTGGCACGGCTACCCGATGAGCCCAGCGAACGGGTCCTCGACGTACGGCGAGGGGCCGGCCTCGGCGGCGCGGGTCGCCCAGGCGGGAAAAGGAAATTCAACCAGCAGAGGCACCGGCAACTCGGGTTGGTTGACCAGCATCGTCCCCGGCTTCATGATCGTGGCTCGCTGCCGCTGCACCGTGGGTAGAAACCCATACTCCTCGCGGCCCGCTTCGGCGGCATCGAGCCTGCCGACGACCCGGATCGAGGAGTTGGCCACGATCCGCCTCTCCACCTCGCTCGCCGTCTGCTGGGCCCCGACAAGGATCACCCCCAGCGATCGACCCCGTTCCGCCACGTCGAGCAGTACCTCGGCGATCGGGCTGGACCCCTCGCGGGGTGCGTACTTGTTGAGCTCGTCGAGAACCAGAAACAGCAGCTCAGCCGACTGCCCGGAACGCTCTTTGTCCTCGAAGGCGCGTCGCACGGTGACGCCCACCACGAACCGCTTCGCCCGGTCGTGGAGATTGTGGAGATCGACCACCGTCACCTGGTGGCCATCGAGTGAGACCCGGTTCCGCTCCGGGTTGGGGATGTCGGAGCGGATGAGACGCTCGACATGGCGGACCGCGCCTTGGAGCCGGCGGACGAAGGCGTTGACAGTTCCCAAGCCGATGGCGGGGCCAGCCCAATCGAAGCGGGTGGCATCGTCCTGGACCATCCGGGTCACGAGATCGGCGAGTTGCCTGAAAGTGCGCACCGGTTCGCCCTCGATCCGGACCCCGCCATCCCCGGTGGGCCGGGCGCGGCGCAGTTGGGCCATGACGTTGTAGATCACCGTCGTGTACTGGGCCCTGTCGTCCTCGGCATCAGCAAAGAGGAACGGGAGCAGGTCCTCACGGCAGAAGTCGTGGAGGGTCCAGAAGAAGGAGGTGACACCCGTATGGCGGGAGGCCACGTCTGGCGCCCCGGCCGGGTCGTCATGGCGGGCGGGGGCGTAGATGGCCACCGACCGAAAGGGCTCGGCAGGCAGCCCCAATAGCGCATATCGGGCTCGCTGCTCCTCGTCCATCCTGGCGTTGGGATGGTCGAGAAAGAGGAGATCCTCTCCCTTCACGTTGAACACAAGGGCCTTGGTGTTGACCACCCGGTTGCCCAGCACCGACGATGTGAACATGGCATGGAGCAGGAAGGTGGCGTATGTCGTCTTGGTGGCGACACCGGAGATCCCGGAGATGTTGACGTGGGCGCCACGCCTGCCATCGATGAACTCGAGGTTGGCGTAGAGCGGCTCCCCGCCGCGCGAGAGCCCGATGGGGAGCTTCTCTGTCATCTGATCGAAGAAGAGCGCCTGATCCCGCTCGGCCTCCCGGGCCAACCTCACCGACTGGCCGGGTCGGGGTGGCACCAACACCTCGGGCTCGAACCTGGTGGTCGTCACCTGTGCCGCCTCGGCGACCTCGGCGGGGAGCACCCCCTCCTCGATCAGGAAAACGTCCGAGTCGAAACGGGCGCCCTCGTGCCGCGCCCTGACCTGTCCCACCGTTCCGAAGATGCGGACGGTGCGGCCATCGGGGAGGTCGCGCTCCAGGGCGACAACATCGTCGAGTTGCAAGTAGCGACCGGGGGCCACCGCCACCCAGAACTCGAGTGGGGTGGCGTCCTCGGTACCGATCACCCGCCCCACTACATCGTCGTCTTCGAAATGCTCCACCCAGCGGAGGGTATCAACAGACCCGGGCGGTGCCCGGTCGGCCTTCTAGCCTCGCTGGCACCGTCGAAGGGAAGGTGAAGTTGGGCTGGCTGGTGATGCTGGCGGTGGCCGGTGGATTGGCGGTCACGCTCCAGGCCCAGTTCATGGGTGTCATGACCGACCGAATCGGAGCGATCGAGAGCATCTTCATCACCTATGGGACCGGAGGGGTGGCCATCGGGTTGGTGATGCTGGCGATGAGGGGAGGCAATCTGGGAGCTTGGTCGACCGTGCCCTGGTACGTCCTCACCGCCGGCTTGCTCGGGTTGGTGATCGTCGGAGCGATTGGTTACACCGTCCCCCGGCTCGGATTGGTCGCCGCACTCAGCCTCTTCATCCTCGCCCAGTTCGCCATGGCGGCCGTGGTCGACCATTTCGGTTTGCTGGGTGCCGAGGTTCGACCCTTGGACGTGAGCCGGATGGTTGGGCTAGCAGCCCTCGTCATAGGGTCGTGGCTCGTGCTCCGATGAACCTCAGCGGACCGGGATGATGCGCATGACCGCCGATTCGGTGGTGACATAGGCCTCGCCATCACCGCCGACTCCCATGCCCAATACCGGGCCGATGACGCCGGCGCTCTCCGTCCAGTCTTGGTGCGCGGTCGCCTCCTGGCCGTCGAACCGAAAGCTCCTCAGCCACCCGCCGCAGTAGTCAGAGTAGAGATAATGGCCGGTGAGCTCTGGGATGGCCGACCCCCGGTAGACCACACCGCCGGTGATCGAGCACGTTCCGGCATCGCCGTGCGCCACCTCGACCACCGGCATGGTGAGACCGTCGGCGTCACAATCGGTCGGGGGCTCAAAGCAGTGGAGCCCCTCGGTGATCGGCCATCCATAGTTGAGACCTGGAGCGCTCGCCGATGCCACGTCTATCTCCTCGAAGGCGCTCTGTCCGACATCGCCGATATAGATCAGGCCATCGTCGAACCAGAACCGCCAGGGGTTTCGCAACCCCATTGCCCAGGCCTCGGGGGAACCGCCACCGTCGGCGAAGGGGTTGTCCGGGGGAATGCTGTAGCCGTCGCCCCCTGAGACGTCGAGGCGGAGGATCTTCGCCAGCAGCGAGTCCGGGTTCTGACCGTTCCCGAACGAGTCGCCACCGCCCCCGCCGTCTCCGAGTGCGAGATACAACATTCCGTCCGGCCCGAAGAGGACCATCCCCCCGTTGTGGTTGGGGGCGGGTTGTGATGCGTTGAGCAGAATCGCCAGAGCGTCGGGGTCCGCTACGTCGGGGTCATCCGACACCCGGTACTCGGCGAGGACGGTGTCACCGGCGCTGTCGCTGTAATGGACGAAGAAGCGTCCATTTTCGGCGTATCCGGGGTGGAACGCCATCCCCAACAGACCCTGCTCACCCGAATTGCGGATCAGCGAGGAGATATCGAGGAACGGGGTTTCTGAGACCCCGTCGGCGCCCATCATCCAAATCCGGCCATCCTTGGTGACGACGAAGGTGCGGTCGTCGCCCGAGGGGGAGGTCACCAAGACCGGCTGAGCGAGGCCGGAGGCCGCCTCTTGGTACGCCAGCCCGGAAAGCGATCCCGCCCCCGCCGTCGAACCCGGGGCGGTCGAGCCGACGCCGGTGGCCGCCGGAGCCGCACCTGAGGTGGTGCTCGGGGCGGTCGAGTTGTCCGGGGCGGAAGCGGCAACGGGAGGAGCGGTGGGATCCGCCGAGGTGATCGTGGTCTGGTCGACGGACGATACGCAGGCGGCGAGCAGCACTGAGAGGGCGGCCAGAGCGCGTCGCATCCCGAATGAGGGTATTGGCGATCGCCCTATACCTGAGGGCCGCTATCGGATGCCGGTTAGCCTGACCTCATGGGGAGTGGGAGCCCGGACACCCCGGGTGGGATGCGTAATGACCGCCGAACCATCTTCGGTTGGGCGATGTACGACTGGGCCAATTCTGCCTATACCACGACGACACTTGCGGTGGTCCTACCCGCCCTGTTTGCATCCGAGATCGTCCCAGAGGGCGGGACGAGCTTCTTCGGGCGCGCATGGGACGCCGAGTCTCTCTTCAGCCTGTTGGTGGCGTTCACCGCCCTCGTCGCCTTCGTGCTTTCCCCTGTGCTCGGCGCAATCGGCGACTACAGCGCCTCAAAGAGGAGATTCCTCCAGGTGTTTGCTTACGCCGGTGCACTGCTCTCCCTGCTCTTTTTCTTCTTGCGCTCGGGGGACGTGGTGCTCACCATGGTCCTGTTCCTCGTCGTGGAGACCTGCTGGGCCGTCGCCGCCGTCTTCTACGACAGCTTCCTCCCCCACCTCTCGACCCCAGACACGATCGATCGGATCTCATCGCGCGGTTTTGCATTCGGTTATCTCGGTGGCGGGCTCCAATTCGCCCTCTCGCTGGCACTGATCCAACTGGCCCCCTCGATCGGGATCGACGATGGCCTCGCCGCCAGGCTGGCGATGATCATGGCTGGGCTGTGGTGGCTGGGGTTCGGGATCTTCGCCATCTCGCGGCTCAGGGAGCCCGCTGCTGCTGGGAAGGGAACCGTGCGATACGGCTTCAAGGGATACGTCCGGCTTGGCTTCTCCCGAACCTGGCGGACCGCCCGCAGGCTCGGCGGCTTCCCCCACCTGCTCCTGTTCCTGATCGCCTTCTTCGCCTACAACGACGGGGTGCAGACGGTCATCGCCATATCGTCGGTCTACGCCACCGAGACCCTGGGGCTTGCGGTGGGTCAGGTGGCCATCGCCTTCCTGGTGGTCCAGGTGGTCGCATTCCTCGGGGCGCTGCTCTTCGGACAACTCGCCACACGGATGGGCGCCAAACGGGCCATTCTCCTCTCGCTGGTTCTCTGGACCGGTTTGGCGGTCTTCGGATACCAGATACCCGAGAGCAACTTTGGCGCATTTCTCCTTCTGGCGGGCTCGGTGGGACTGGTGCTTGGAGGTACTCAGGCGCTCAGCCGCAGTCTGTACGGCTCCATGATCCCCGAAGAGGCGTCCGCGGAGTTCTACGGCTTCTACTCGGTGTTCTCCAGGTTCTCCTCGATCTGGGGCCCGCTCACATTCGGGGTGGTCAACGCGATCACAGGGTCATCACGCAGGGCGGTTCTCTCGCTGGTGATCCTGTTTGTCGTCGGATTTGTGCTTCTGGCTGCGGTCAACGTCGAGAAGGCAAGGTCATCCAAGGAGCGATGGGAGTTCGCCGGAGATGAAGTCGAGGCCGCCGAGGCCTGACACCGTCCAACCGGATCTCTCTTTACAATGAACCCGTGACCGATCGCCCCGACGACACCCTGGGCGCCGACCTTCCACCCGTGCCACCACCCGAGGACGGCGTTGCCGAGTCCTCTGTGCCGCCTTCGCAGCCGGTGGTGGAGAAAACGCCCACGGGCACGGGGCCGCGCTGGGGTCTCATCATCGGGATCATCCTGGCGATACCGCTCATCGTGTTTCTCGCCCAGAACACCCAATATGTGGTGATCAACTTCATGAGCTGGACCACAGAGGTCCCACTGGTCTCGGTGCTGGCCTCGACCGTGGTGCTCACCGTCATCATCACCGAGGTGATCGGTCTCTTCGTTCGGCGCAGACGCCGCAAGGTGCTGGCCGAACGCGCCGAATTGAGGCGTCTCCGCTCCTCTTCGAGCTGAGCGGACGGTGGCCCGCCTGGTCGTGGTTGGTGGGGACGCAGCCGGGTTGTCGGCAGCGAGCCAGGCTCGGCGGCGGCGCCCCGAGGAAGATCTGGAGATAGTCGCTTTTGAGCGCTCTCTGTACGCCTCCTACTCGGCATGCGGTGAGCCGTACTTCGTGGGCGGTTACATCAAGAGCCTCGACGACCTGATCGCCCGCACACCCGAGGAGCACACCAAACGCGGCGTCGATGTGCGTACCCGACGCGAGATCACGGCCATTGACCTCGAGAACCAAACGGTGGCGGTGCACGACCTCGACGGAAGCGGCTCGAGCCATGTCGGGTTCGACCTGCTCATGGTGGCCACCGGGGCCCGCCCCGCCGATGGCGGGATCGAGGGCATGGAGCTCGATGGGATCTACTCGCTCCGCGTGCTCGAGGATGCAGAGCGCCTGCGCCGTGCCGTCGGCACCGGGCAGGTGAGGCGAGCGGTGGTCGTCGGCGCCGGGTACATCGGGCTCGAGATGGCCGAGGTGTTACAGGGCCTCGGCGTGGCCGTCACCGTGGTCACCTCGGCCTGGGTCATGGAGAAGACACTCGACCCCGACATGGGGGAGCTGATCGCCGAGAAGATGCGCAGCATGGGGATCGAGGTGATCACCGACACAAAGGTCGAGCACATGGAGGGGCGAAACGGCCGCGTGGCGCGGGTGGGCTGCGAACGCCTCGAGCTGCCCGCCGACCTGGTCGTTGTCGGGTTGGGGACTCGGCCAGACGTCGAGCTCGCCGAGGCGGCGGGTATTCCACTTGGCCCGACCGGCGCCATCGCGGTCGACGACCGACAACGGACTGGTGTAGACGGCGTCTGGTCCGGCGGTGACTGCGCCGAGGCGAGGCACCGGGTCAGTGGACGCCCGGTCAACATCCATCTGGGCACAATCGCCAACAAGCAAGGCCGTGTGGCTGGGATCGACATCGGTGGGGGCGAGATGCGTTTCCCCGGGGTGCTCGGCACGGCGATCACCAAGGTGAACGACCTCGAGATAGCCCGAACAGGGCTTACAGAGCGTCAGGCAGCCGACGCCGGGCTGGACGCAACTTCGGCCACGGCGGAGGGGACTACCACTGCTGGCTACTGGCCCGATGCCGCCGAAATGAAGATCAAGGTGGTGGTGGAGCGCGGCTCGGGTCGTCTCCTCGGCGCCCAAGTCGTCGGTGGCCCTGGCGCCGGGAAGCGGGTGGACGTCTTCGCCACCGCCCTCTGGAACGGTATGGAGGCGAGCGACCTGGCCTGGACCGATCTCGCCTACGCCCCGCCGTTCTCTGGTGTGTGGGACCTCATCCACATCGCCGCCCGGGCCGGTGCCGAGGCTGCCGCTGGCTGATCGGGGTTCGGGTACCGCATCGCCATCGCGCTGGCTCGTCACGTTTCTCGCCGTCGTGTTGAGCGCGTGTGGGACCGGGTCGGCGACGGGAGCGTCGACAGCTCTCGCCGCAGCTGAGGTCATCGAGGTGTTCGACGGCGACAGCTTCCTCGCCTCTGTCGACGGGATCGAGGAGGAGGTGCGGCTCATCGGTATCAATGCCCCGGAGCGGGGAGAGTGTCTGGCCGACGCAGCCCGGGAGGCACTGGAGGAACTGGTGGGTGAAGCCGTGGAGCTCGAGCGGGACGTAGAGAACCGTGATCAGTACGACCGGCTGCTCAGATATGCCCACCGCAGCGCTGTGTTGGTCAATGCCGAGTTGGCGGGCCGAGGTCTGGTGCTGACCGGCGAGTACCGACCCAACGTGGCTCATCAGGAAACGATCGAGGCCGCCGCCGCCGAGGCTCGCGCCGAGCAACGAGGTTTGTGGAGCGAGCGGCCTTGCGGCGGCGAAGCCACCGGTGTGGTGATCGAGAGCGTCGTCGCCGACCCACCCGGTCCCGACGAAGGCGAGGAGAGCGTGGTCGTCGCCAACCGGGGCCTCGACCCGGTCGACATCGGCGGGTGGACGATTCGTGACGGCTCATCGGTGCACCGGTTCAGCTTCCCTGCAGGCACTGTGCTGGCTCCGGGTTCGGTCATCCGAGTCATTACCGGCTGCGACCAAGCCCCGGTCGGCGCGCTGTGCTGGGCCGCAGGGTCGGCGGTATGGGACAACGACGGAGACATCGCCTTCCTGCTCGATGGTGAAGGGCGGCAGATGCACAGCCTCGACACCGAGGAGTACCGTTGACCGGACCTATCATGGGAGGGCTCACATGGGGTTCATGGACACCCTGAAGAAGTGGTTCGGAACGGCCGCGGAACAGACGTCCGAGCTCGCCGACAAGGCTGGTGACGTGGCCGGTGACGCCTGGGACAAGACAAAGGAAGTCGCCGACAAGGCCGGTGACGTAGCCGGTGACGCCTTGGAGAAGACAAAGGATGTCGCCGAGGATGCCTGGGACAAGACCAAGGAAACGGCCGACAAGGCCGCCGATAAGGTAAAAGAGTGGACCGGATCGGCGGACGACAAGGCGGAAGAAGCCGCCGGCAACGTCAAGGACGCCGCCAACGATGCCGTCGACAACGTCCAGGACGCTGCGGGGGAGGCCGCCGACAAGGTCCAGGACGCCGCCGACAACGTCCAAGAAACGGCGGGCGACGCGGCCGAGAACATCGGGGACGCCGCGCAGAGCAGCGCCGACACCGTCGCCGACAAGGCCGACGACCTACAGGACAACCTGGACGACAACCGGCCCTGATCCCGCCGCCGGCTCAACCGGCCGTCTGGCTTCGCAATGGCGAAGACAGGTGCCGCTCTGGTTCGGGCTACCTATAGCTGAGTCCCTGTTTGGGTCGCCCCTGATGGGTCGTCCTGTCTGAGGCGCGCTGGTTGGTTGCGGCCGCGAGGACTAGAGGCTGACTGGCACTACGCCAGGGGCGGGACGAAAACGGCGCAGATCGAGACCGGAGAGGTGCGCCAGAGGGTGGGCCACCACGACCACCTGGGTGCCTGCCAGCGTGGCGCGATTGATCGCTGCTCCGATCCTCTCCACCGTCCAGACGCGCCGACCGGACACGGCGACCGCCGGCGCCAACAGAACGTCCGCCCCTTCGGGTGGAGCACGCCGCACGCTGAGTGACAGGTGAGAGAGGCCGCGCTCCACAGCCGCGTGGTCGGTGACCAACTCCGACTCGGAGTCGCCAAGTTGGATCGCCGCCTCGAGTACCGCCTGGGTCCATGGGCCCATGGACATGACCCCGATCTGCGGGCTGCCTGCTACCGAGAGCCCGATACGGGCGCACCATTCGGTGTCGTCGAGCGCTCGCCGCAACTCGGTGAGCCGATTGCGCGCCGTGAAGTTGTCGGGATGGTCGGCGGCGTCGCCGACCCGGAGAATGATCGGCTGATCGGCGTGGACCGAACGGAGCCGGCTGACTTCGGCGGGGCCCAGCGTGAGCCACGCCGCGGACTCGACCGCCTCGAGTTCGTCGATGGCCTGCCTCGCTACCGCCGTCGGATCGGCCCACGCCGCGGAGGTTGGTGGGACGACCCCCCCGCTGAATCCGTCGGGAAACTCGGTCGCCACGGCCAGAGCCTATCGACGGCTGGGCGGCGCCAGCCCGACGTCGATAGGCTCGGGCGCCACCGCCGCAACGGAGGATCTGTGTTCGAGCCCTTCCGCAACGAGCCGTATTCCGACTTCTCTCTCTCCGAGAACGCCGCGGCGTATCGGGAGGCACTCGCCTCGGTGCGTTCCCGGCTGGGCGAGCACCACCCGCTGGTGATCGGCGGTGCGACGGTCGAGACCGCCGGCCGCATCGAAAGTGTCAACCCCTGTAGACCCGACGAAATCGTCGGCACCACCGCGTCCGCGACCCCAGACGACGCCGTTGCCGCCCTCGAGGCGGCCTGGATCGCATTCCAACCGTGGGCGGGACTCCCCGCCGAGGCGCGGGGACGAGCGGTGGCCCGACTCGCCGCCGTCCTCCGTCGCCGCAAGCTTGAGATTTCGGCATGGGAGACATTCGAGGCGGCCAAGAACTGGACCGAGGCAGAGGCCGACGTTGCGGAGGCCATTGACTTCTGCGAGTACTACGCACGGCAGGCGATCGCCATGGCCGAGCCGCTCGCGGTGGTGCCCCACCCCGAAGAGGACAACCGCTCCCACCTGGTCCCGATCGGGGCCGGAGTGGTCATCCCGCCGTGGAATTTCCCGCTCGCCATCTTGGCGGGGATGGCGGTCGGCCCGGTGGCAGCAGGAAACACCGTCGTGATCAAGCCGGCCTCGGTTACTCCAGTGATCGGCGCGGTGTTCATGGAGGCGGTGGACGAGGCAGGGATCCCACCGGGGGTTATTAACTTCGTCCCCGGACCGGGAGGCGAGATCGGGGACACGCTGGTCGATCACCCCCAGACCAGGTTCGTCAATTTCACCGGGTCGCGCGAGGTTGGGGTCAGGATCGCCGGGCGGGCCGCGGCCGTCCACCCCGGGCAACGCTGGCTCAAGCGAGCCTTCATGGAGATGGGCGGCAAAGACGCCCAAATCGTCGACGAGACAGCCGACCTCCAAGCAGCGAGTGCCGCCGCCGTGGCGGGTGCGTTCGGCTTCCAGGGACAGAAGTGCTCGGCCTGCTCCCGGCTCATCCTGGTCGACGACATCCACGACGAGGTCCTGGAGAGAGTGGTCGAGTTGACCGCTGCTCTGGCGGTGGGGCCGGCCGAGGAGAACGTGGCGGTGAACGCGGTGATCTCCGCCGCCCAGCACCGCAGCATCCTCGACGAGATCGAGAAGGGGCGGGGAGAGGCCGACCTGGTCCATGGAGGGGCGCCGATCGAGCGGGATGGCGGTTACTACATCCAACCCACCATCTTCGCCGGGGTCGACGACGATGCTCGTTTGGCACAGCACGAGATATTCGGGCCGGTGCTCTCCGTGATACGGGCAGCCGACTTCGAACAGGCCCTGGACATCGCAAACGGCACCGAGTACGGGCTGACCGGCGGCCTCTTCTCCCGGGATCGGGAGAGGCTGGAGCGGGCGCGCCGCAGCTTCCGGGTAGGCAACCTGTATCTCAACCGCAAGATCACAGGCGCCCTGGTCGGTGTCCAGCCGTTTGGCGGGTTCGACATGTCTGGGTCGAATGCCAAGGCCGGCGGGCCTGATTACCTGCGGTTGTTCCTCGAGATGAAGACGGTGGCCGAGCGGCTCTAGCGAGGATCTAACCTCTGCTCACCCCCGGCATCGAGGACGAGGCAATGGGCCGAATCTCGCATCGAGTCGCCGCCATCGAGGAGTCGGCGACGCTGGCTATCAGCGCCAGGGCTGCGGCGCTTCGGGCGGAGGGAAGACCTGTGATCGGTTTCGGGGCCGGCGAGCCCGACTTTCCCACCCCGCCCCATATCGTGGAAGCGGCGCAGCGGGCATGCGCCGACCCTCGATTCCACAAGTACACCGCGACAGCCGGGCTCCCCGAGTTGCGAGCCGCCATCGCCGAGCGGTCCACCGAGTCCGCATTCGAGGTCGAGCCGTCGCAGGTGGTCGTCACCAATGGAGGCAAACAGGCGGTGTTCGAAGCGCTTGCCACCCTGATCGACCCCGGTGATGAGGTGTTGGTCACCGCCCCCTACTGGGTGACCTACCCCGAAGCAGTCGCCTTGGCCGGCGGTATAACGGTCCCCGTCGCCACCTCCGCCGCGTCGGGCTACCTGGCCGCAATCGACCAGCTGGAAGCTGCGACCACTCCCCGGACCAAGCTGCTCATCTTCGTCTCGCCCTCCAACCCAACCGGGGCCGTCTACCCACCCGACAACGTGGCCGCCATCGGCTCGTGGGCCGCCGAGCGCGGGCTATGGGTCCTCACTGACGAGATCTACGCACGGCTCGTGTACGGAGACGCCACCTTCACATCGATCCCTGTGGCCGCACCCGAGGGGCGTCCGCAAACGGTCGTCGTATCGGGGGTGGCCAAGAGCTACGCCATGACCGGCTGGAGGGTTGGCTGGATCATCGCGCCCAACGATGTCGCCGCCGCAGCCGCCAACCTGCAATCCCACCTCAGCTCGAACGTCGCCAACGTCGCCCAAGCGGCGGCCCTGGCGGCGCTCACCGGGCCTCAGGACGAGGTGGAAGCGATGCGGGAGGCCTTCGATCGGCGCCGGCGCACCGCCTACAGCATGCTGTCGAAGGTGCCGGACATGGAGTGCCCTGAGCCCCTCGGTGCTTTCTATCTCTTTCCATCGGTGGCCGGGGTCCTCGAGCGGGGTGTCGGCGGGAGGCACCCGGCGACGTCACTCGAACTGTGCGCCCTGCTCCTCGACCAGGCCGAGGTGGCGGTGGTGCCAGGAGAGGCCTTCGGGACCCCGGGCGCTTTCCGGCTCTCCTACGCCCTCGGGGACACAGACCTCGAGGAGGGCCTCAGTCGTCTCGTCTCAACGCTCTCGGAGGTCTGACGTGCGATCGGTACACGGGGCATGACGTGACGGAGAGGGCAAAGGCGATGCTCCTGGTGGAGCCGCGCCACATGAGCCCGACCAGTCTCCCCGTTCCCGACGTCGATCTGGGTGGCTGGCTCGCCATCGAGGCCACCGGTCTCAGCGGGCTCGACGTCCAGGCATGGCTCGGCGCCAGCGACCTCCGGTACCCGCTCATTCCGGGCCACGAGGTGGTGGGGCGCATCGCCAGCGCCGGGGCCGATTTCGATCTGCCGGTGGGTTCGAGGGTGGTCGTGGAGAGCTCGATTCGTTGCGGGGCTTGCCGTCGGTGCACCAACGGTCTGGCGAGCTGCAACCTCCGCCGTCCGGTCAACGCCTACGGCCGGCTTCCCTCCACCGAGCCACCCGCGCTCTGGGGTGGCCTCGCCGAGTACCTCTACCTCGACCCCGCGGCTCGGCTCCACGTCGTCAGCGATGATATTCCCGCCGTGGCCGCCACCTTCGCCCATCCGCTCGCGTCTGGCTTCACCTGGGCGGTGGAGGCACCGGCGCTGCAACCGGGGGAGAACGTCCTGGTGATGGGACCCGGCCCACGCGGGCTGTCCGCCTTGATCGCCGCCCGATCAGCCGGCGCCGGGTGGATCGGGGTCACCGGTCTCGCCCACGACACGGACCGTCTCGACCTGGCACGGTCGCTGGGCGCCGACATGACGGCGACCGTCGAGCACGGTGACATCGCCAGCTCGGTGGCCAACAGCCTTGGCACTCGGCCAGATGTCGTAATCGACGTGACCTCGAGCGACCCCGAGGCCATCTACATGGGGCTGGACCTGGTGCGGGCCGGAGGGCGGGTGGTCCTTGCCTCCACCAAGGGAGCGAACACCGTCACCCAGCTCTTCTCGGACATCGTGGTCCTCAAGGAACTTACCCTCAAAGGAGTGTTTGGCGCCACCTCGACGGGATATCACTGGGCGACCAGGCAGCTCGAGGTGGACGCTCGGCTCGACCAACTCGTGTCGCACGAGTTCCCCCTCGACGAGGCTGATCGAGCGATTCAAGCCGCCGGTGGGCTCCTCGGCCGCGAGGATCTGATCTCGGTGGCGGTCACCTTCTGAGCGCACAGGTGGTGTCGGCGATCCGCCCTCCTAACCTGCCTGGGTGAGCAGCGTCGATACCTGGGTCCCGGGCCGACGCAGCGTCGCCGGGTGGGTCACCTACGACCTGGCCAACACCGTGTTCGCGCTCGGTGTCCAGGGCCTCTATTTCGCAATCTGGGTCACCGAGGACCAGGGGTATCCCGACAGTGCCCTAGCTCTGGCGACCGCCGCTGCAATGCTGGCGGTCGTCTTCGCCGGCCCGCTCGTAGGTGCCCGCACCGACCATGCCCCCAGGCGGAAGCCGGCGCTGGTGGCGACCACCGTGGCCGCGGTCGCCGCCACGGCCCTCCTCGGCATCGGCCCGATACTGCTCTCGCTGGCGGTGTACGCCGTCGCCCTGATCGCCTTCAACCTGGGTTCGGTCGTATACGACGCCCTGCTCCCCGATGTGAGCACCCCGCAGAACCGGGGATGGGTGTCGGGGCTCGGTGTCTCCGTCGGCTACGCGGGCTCGGCCCTGGCGGTCGGGGCAGGTGCGCTCCTCCTCGACCGGATCGGCTACCCCGGTCTGTTCCGGACCTTGGCTCTGATGTTCCTCGTGTTCAGCCTGCCCTGTTTCCTCTGGCTCAGGGAACGGCCACGACCAAGACCTGCCGGCCCGGCGCCTTCGTGGCGGAGGGTGATCTCCAACCTGGCCGTCTCCTGGCGGACCGCATCGCGGCATCCCGGTGTGGTGCGTTTCCTGGTGGGTCGGTTCTTCTATACCGATGCGATAAACACGCTGATAGGCGGCTTCCTGGTGGTGTTCGCTCAACAGGAGATCGGTTTCGACGCCGGACAGGTTCAGGCTCTCACCATCATCGGGATCGCCAGCGCCATGGTCGGCGGCCTGGTGGCGGGGTGGCTGGTGGACCGGGCTGGACCGAGGATCATCCTCCATGGGGTCCTTACCGTGTGGATCGCGACCATGGCCATCGGCATTGCCGCCGCTGCCGCCAACCTGGAGGACCTGGGCTGGGTGGTCGGGGTCGCTGGTGGGCTGGCACTAGGGGCCACCTGGGCGGCTGACCGCGCCTATATGGCCCGGCTCACACCGGCGCACCTCTACGGCGAGTTCTACGGGCTCTACGGCACTGTCGGCCGCTTCGCCACCATCCTCGGCCCGCTGTTGTGGGCGC
>DATADW010000170.1:0-4913 GCA_036258335.1 Acidimicrobiia bacterium | reverse complement strand
GAGCCCGTGGTCGCCGGCTCGGTCATGGGTTCCTCCCTTAGGCCTGGCGGCGAAGCTATGAGCACATCAGTCGGTGTTGATCAATCTCCTGCAGCGAGTCGGGCCCGAGCCGCGGCCAGGCGGTCGAAGGTGGCATCGCGGCCCAGAGCTGCCATCGACTCGAACAGCGGAGGGCTCACCGACGAACCGGTGATCGCCACGCGTAGAGGCTGGAGACCCTTGCGAGCGCCGATGCCGATCTCTTCCAGCATCGCCCGCAGGGCCGCTTCGATTTGCTCCGGTTCCCAATGTTCCAGGCCATCAAGGCGCCGCCGAGCTTCGTCGAGCACCTGCACCACCTGGTCCCCCCTCATCAGCTTCGCCCAGGAGTCCTCGTCGTAGGCGAGTGTCTCCACGAAGAGGAACCCCGCCATAGAAGGCACCTCGGAGAACAACCGCACCCTCTCCTGGATGAGAGGCGCAACGCCGACAAAACGGTCCCACCCCGACCTCACCGTCTCGGCGCCGAGTTGCTCCACGAGGAACGGTCTGGCCTCATCGAGGAACCGATCGAGAGGGAGCGCCCTCATGTACTCCCCGTTGATCCAACCCAGCTTGTCGATATCGAATACGGCCGGGTTCTTCGACACCTGGCTCAACTCGAATCCCTCCACCGCCTGCTCACGGCTGAAGATGGTCACCTCAGGCGCGTACGACCAGCCGAGCAGCGCCATGGCGTTGAACATGGCCTCGGGGAGGTACCCGGTCTGGCGGTAGTGGCGGAGCGAGACGTCGCCGTGCCGCTTCGACAACTTGCGCCCGTCGGGACCGAAGAGAAGCGGAAGGTGGGCGTAATTCGGCGGCACCGCTCCCATAGCCTCGGTGATCATGATGTGGCGCGGCGTTGACGGGAGCAGATCCTCACCCCGGGCCACATGGCTGATCTCGTAGTCGACGTCGTCCACCGTCGAGGCGAGGTGATAGGTGGGGGTGCCGTCGGAGCGAAGGAGCACGAAGTCGTCGATCGTCTCGTGGTCGAACCGGACCGCCCCCCGGACCAGATCGTCGAACTGAGTGAGGCCCGGGCGAGGGACTGCGAAGCGGGTACTGGCCGGCTCCCCCCGGTCGCGGCGCTGCGCCGCCGCGGAGGATGCAATGGTGCTACAGGTGCCGTCATACCCCGGCGGCCGACCTTCCCGTTGCGCGGCCTCGCGCTTCGCCGCAAGCTCATCCGGGGTGCAAAAGCAGGCGTAGGCCCGGCCCCGCTCTATGAGGTCGTCGGCCACCTGCCGATAGCGATCGATCCTGTCGGACTGGCGGTACGTCCCGTACGGGCCGCCCACACCGACCCCCTCGTCCCATTCGAGACCGAGCCATCGGAGGCCGTCGAGGGCATCCTCCTCGAACTCTGTCGTGCTGCGCGCCAGGTCTGTGTCGTCGATGCGGACGATGAAGACCCCGCGATGGTGGCGGGCGAACAGCCAGTTGAACAAGGCGGCCCGCGCGTTCCCGACGTGGAGCAACCCGGTCGGCGATGGGGCGATCCGTACCCTGACGAGATCGGGGTTCACTGCGCCGCCCGCACCACCGGGTTCCTGAGCACGCCGATCCCCTCCACCTCGACCTCCATCACTTGACCCGGCTCGACCGGGCCGACACCCGCCGGCGTTCCTGTGAGGATCACGTCGCCGGGGAGCAGCGTCATCACCCGGGTGATGAACTCGACCAGTTCGGCCACTCCGAAGATCATGTCGGCCGTGGAGCCCTCCTGGCGGACCTCGCCGTCGACACTTCCGGTGACCAGCAGTCCCTCCCGGGGATCAAGCTCGGTCTCGATGGCAGGCCCCAGTGGACAAAAGGTGTCGAACCCCTTGCCGCGCGCCCACTGGCCATCACGTCGCTGCAGGTCGCGGGCGGTGACGTCGTTGGCACATGTGTAACCGAAGATCACCCGATCGACGTCCTCGGCCTTGACGTGCCTTGCCACGGTCCCCACCACGACGGCAAGCTCGGCCTCGTGGTGCAATAGCTCGGTGTCGCTCGGGTACACCACAGGGCTCCCCGGGCCAACGACCGAGGTCGGCGGCTTGAGGAAGATCACCGGTTCGTCGGGTAGCGGGACCCCCATCTCTGCGGCGTGGTCCACGTAGTTGCGCCCGACCGCGACCACCTTGGTGGGAATGACAGGGGCCAGAAGCTGGACGTTGTCCCATGGGACCACCCGCTCGGTGGGCTCCCAAGCCACGAAGGGCGATCCCTCATAAACGGTGACCCCGTCGGTGTCGGCCAGCCCGTAGGTCAGGTCGTCGCCTGCCTTGATGCGGACGATCTTCACGAGGTCAATTGGGTGCGAAAATACTCCACCACCTCTTCGGGGGTGGATCGCAACTGGTCTGGATCGAGGGAGGCGATGAAGGCGGTCCCCTTGATCTTCTCGTGAGCCGCCCGGTCGAGCCAGGCGCGGCGCTCCAAAGCGAGACGATCGGCCAGGTCGGGCGGAAGTTGGTGCGGGCGCAATCCGATGAGCACCAGTGCCACCTCGATGTCCTGGGGAACCGGGCCCCGCCCGTAGAGCGATGCCCGGGCCGCGGCCGCGTTTGCAACCGTTTGCTCCAACTCATCTGGGCGGTCGCCCCGGTCGAACTCGGCGAGATGCACGAGACGCAGCACCCACCCGGTGTCGGGCCCGGGCCGCCCGAAGGCACCACCCCACGGCACCTCGTCGGGGGCGCGCAGCTCGCCGGGGCGGTGTGGCGACCAGCGGCGGGGCGGTGCCGTCGGCAGGTCCTGGCGAGGCAGGGTGGCGCCATCGAGCTCGATGTTCGGCTCTTGGGCCACGATCAGACCGGGTCGAGCCAGTGGAGGAAGGCAGGGAGCTGCCCGGTGACCGCCCAGCGGTAGAGATCCTGGGCGGCACGGGTCACCGGGCCTGGCTTGCCCTCGCCGACCGGGCGATCGTCGATCTCGCGGACCGGAGTGACCTCGGCGGCGGTCCCGGTGAGGAATACCTCGTCGGCGTGGTAGAGGTCGCTGCGCTGCAGCGTCGCCTCGCGGACCTCGTGACCCTGGTCGGCGAGTAGCTCCATGACGCTGCGCCTGGTGATCCCATCGAGTACGCCCGAACCCACGCCGGGTGTCAGCACCACCCCATCGCGCACCGCAAACAGGTTCTCCCCGCTCCCCTCGGACACGGCGCCGTCGCGGGTGAGCATGATCGCCTCGTCGTACCCGGTACGAACCGCCTCCTGTTTCGCCAGGATGCTGTTGAGATACCCGCCGCTCCCCTTGGCGTCGGGGATGAGGCTCTGCGAGTCGATCCGACGCCAGCTCGAGATGCGGGCTCGAATCCCGTTGGCCACACCCTCCTCACCGAGATAGGTCCCCCACCGCCAGCAGGCGATCACCGTCCGGACCTCGACTCCCTCCGGGTCGAGGCTGAGCGACCCGGTGCCATAGAAGACGATCGGCCGGATGTAGCAGGCCTCCAACTCGTTGGCGGCTACGACCTCCTTGGTGGCGGCGCACAACGCCTCCACCGACCAGCCGAGCGGGATGCCATATGCCGCAGCCGATCGGTGGAGCCGCACCATGTGGTCGGTCAGTCGGAAGACGGCCGTCCCGTTATCGGTCCGGTATGCCCGTATGCCCTCGAAGACACCGCTCCCGTAGTGGAGGCCGTGCACCAGGACGTGTGTGTTGGCGTCCTCCCAGGGGACGAGCCGCCCGTCGACCCAGATCCATTTCGAAGCTTCCATGCTGGTCAGTTTGGCAGAGACCGACGACGGCAGACGTCGGACGGCAGAGGGCAGACGTCGGACGGCAGACAATCCCCCTGGTGGCGCCCGAGCGTTTACGCGGTCAGGCGCTCTTCGTCGGCATTCCAGCCGAAAGCAGGTACCTGGCGTGCCAGTCGAGGACAGCCTCGAACCGCTCCTGGCGGTGGCTCGGCTTGCCCGAGCGGCTCATTTCGTGCCCCTCTCCGGGAAAGCGGAGCATCTCAACTGGGGTGCCGGCGCGCAGCAAAGCGAGGAAGTACTGCTCGGCCTGCTCGATCGGGCAGCGGAAGTCGTTTTCGGAGTGGATGATCAACGTGGGGGTGGTGACCTGATGCGCCAGCGCAAGCGGGCTCTTTTCCCAGAGGACGTCCCAGCCCTCGGGCGGCGATGATTCGTAGTAAGCGAGCGAGAACGTCTCGGCGATGTCGGATGTGCCTGCGAACGAGGTCGCAACCAACGCCCCACGCTCGACGATCGCCGACGCCCACCGCTGATCGTTCGCCGTGAGCCAAGCGGTGAGGAATCCGCCGTACGACCCTCCCATCACCCCCATCCGCTCCGGGTCGAGCCGGGGCTCCCTCTCCAGGGCGGCGGCCACCACCGCGTTGATATCGGCCAGGTCCACCGCCCCCCAACCCTTCCCCACGACGGCCTTGAGATGATCGGCACCTGAACCGCTCGAGCCCCGCGGGTTGGTGGCGACCACGCCGTACCCGGCGCCCACCCCAACCTGGAATTCGTCGAAGAACGTCGAGCCGTATGCGCTGGCCGGACCGCCGTGGATGTTGAGCAGAAGGGGAACCCGATCCTCGCCGGGTGGTAGGTAGATCCACACATCGAGCACCGCGTCCTCGGTGCGGAGCTCGAAATGCTGCGGTGCAACCAGATCAACCTCTTCTCGAAAGGCCGAATTGAGCTCGGTCAGCCGCCGCTCTTCCTCCCCCAGCTTGACCCACACCTCGCCGGGCTCGGTTGGCTCGGTGGCTACGAAGGCGACCACCGACCCATCCGATGACGGGCTTGCTCCGGTCACCACTCGATCTCCGCCGACGATCTCGTCGATGGACCCGTCGTCGCCAACCCGGATCACCCTCACCCGGCCCCGGTCTTCGATGAGGACTGTGAACCCGCCCTCGACCCACTGCGGGCCCGATGGAG
>DATADW010000169.1:0-18276 GCA_036258335.1 Acidimicrobiia bacterium | reverse complement strand
CGTTGTCGTCGGCGATGATCCGACGCAGCGTCCTCGGCCTGACGGCGACACCGTGGTCGGCCGTCACCACGACGAGGGCATCGTCGTAGGTGCCATTGCGTTCTAGCCGGTCGATCAACTCACCAACGACGGTGTCGACGTACACCACCTGGACAAGATGGCGCTGGTAGGCCTGCTCCACCAGCCAGGCATCTCCAGACCAGGTAGTGGACTCCGACGGGGGCAGCAAAGCCGGGACATAGCGCTTTCCGTCGGGGAGGAGATCCCAGGGGCTGTGGGGGAGGAGGAGGTGGGCGAAGTGGAGCTCGTCGGCTGCCAGCGGATGGTCGATCTCATCGAGGAATTCCTCGACCACGAGCCGCCGGTCCGCCTCGACATGGTCGATGAACCGCCGGTTGAGGTTCCAATCCTCCTGTGTTTTGGGGACTCCGAACCCGGCCCAGCTCTGGTCGATCGGGGGAAGCTCTGCTGCTATCTGGGTGGGCAGGAGGACGTGGCCGGCAACCACCGACATGTCGTTGGCCAGCGACCGCCACCTTGGACCGGCCGGAAGGCGCTGGCGGCTGCCGCCGACGCAGACCGTCGGCGGACACAGCTCGGTGACCGACTCGGATGCCGACACCTGATAGCTCCCCCCAAGCAGGGTGAACAGCGTCTCGGGATACTCGGCTGCGGTGGGCACCTTCTCGTCGAGCGGCGCAAGCTGGCCGGAGAGGATGGTGGGAAGGGCCTCTTCGGTCCGCTCGTGGGAGCCGACGGCGTTGCGGAACCATGTCCCGTCGGAGGCCAGGCGGGCAAAGCCGGGGAAATCCTGGTCGCGGATCTCGCCTTGCTCGTCGATCAGGGTGGCCACCGGGAACTCGTCGAAGACGATCATGATCACTGGCGCCGTTGGCTCGACGGGCAGGGCCACCGGCTCGGCGGCTGCGGCGGGACTACCCCAGATGAGCGCTGACGTGGGAGCGATGACGGCGAACACCACCAGCACCACCACCGGTGCCACCGCGGCGTAGTCGAGGAGTCGCCGCGCCGGCCGCCAACGGTGGTAGCCGATGGTCAGCGCCGCACCTGCGGCGAGGGCGATGGCGATCTGTGCCCACCCCGGCCAGTCCGACAGCGGGGTGCGCCGCAGAACCTGGAGGGTGAGAAGGGCGCCGCTGGCCACGAGCACGACCGCATGGACGGCGACACCGGCGCGATGGGACACGACATCGGACAGGAGGACGATGCCGGCCACCAGCAGCGGAAGGCCCAGCCCAAGCGCTACGGCGAGTAGGACGACGTCGACGGTGGGCGCCGCTCGGGCAGTGAAGAACTCTGGCGTGCGGCCAAGAAGGTCGAGGATGGGCTGGGCGACGGCGATGGTGGTGACGGCCACGGCCGACAGGGCCAGATCGACCCGCGAGACGGGGTCGCCGCCGCGCTCCTCGGCGGCGACGCCGGGATGACCGGTCATCTGGGGATGAGCAGGAGCAGCGCCCTCGTCCCCCCCGGGAGCGGCTCTTCACGCTGCACCACGAACTGCTCTTCGACGAGGGGCGAAAGCCCCCACTCCCGGTAATCGAGATGGATCTCCTCGGGCCGCTTGTTGGCGGCGAGCCGCCTGGCCATCGGGTCTTCGGGACCGACCCACTCGAGGACGACAGGGCACCCGAAGTCGGCCAGCCACCCGACGACTTCCGCCAACGGGACGCTCCTCCCCACTACCAGGTGATGGATCACCGCGTAGGCGACCACCAGGTCGGGTCGTGCCCGCTCGGCAAGCGCCGATCTCTCCTGTCCTCGCCAACCCATCCGTGGCGATGGGTTGGACAGATCGACCAGCAACGGCTGGACACGATCCGAGCCGGCGGCGGCTAGGGATTCGAACAACCGGTCGAGCACCAACTCGTCGGCGTCGGCCGCCACCACGACCTCGCAGCTTTCCGCAGCCGCTCGGGAGAAGAACCCGTCGTTGGCTCCCAGGTCCAGCACTCGCCCTGGCCCGACCCGATCGATGGCGGCGCGCAGGAACGTCTCCTTCGTGGCGCGATGGGCGGCGACGTGCTGGCAGTCCTCGGCGTACTCCGACCACTCCGAGGACGGTGGTTCCCATGCCAGGCCCTCGACCACCTTCCGAAGCCCACGCACATTGGCCAGGATCATCTCGGTGCTGAACCCGGCGCGGCGAAGGTCGTCGCGCACCGCATCGCCCTGGAAACGCCGCTCCGCCCTCGCTTGGAGCGAGACGTGCATGGCTACTCCGGAGCGGAGCAGGTCACGCCCCGACATCATGGCGCTGATATCGGCGGCGCTCGGTCCTTCGGGATCACCTCGCAGCCAGGGCTGGAACGGGATGCCGAGATGGGCGCGCATCATCAGCGGGTAGAGGAACTGGCGGCAGAACTGGCGGTAACCGACCCAGGGCTCACCGGCCCCGAGACGCTGGAACGAGCCGACATCGATGAACACCGGTCGAGCGCCGCGGAACTGGATGTTGTATGGCGTGGCGTCCTTGAGCGTCAGCCCGGCGGCGAGAGCCCGCTCGAGGATGTCCAGTTGGAGCAGCGCCGCCGCCCGAAGCATGGAGAAGGTCCACTCAAAGGGGTAGGAGAGAAACGGTATCGCCTCGTGCTCCAGGATCCCGGCCCGCCCCTCTGGCGGGTCAAGTGCCGACGCCTCTTCCTCGGCAAGGAGGCGCGTCGCCACCACATTTCCTTCGCCGATGAGGGCGCCGAGCAACCCGGTGCTCTCGAGGGCCCGAAAGTCGGTCAGTCCCCGCTGGTCGAGAGCGCGGTAGACCTTTCCCGAGGCGTGGAAGACGCGTCCCGACGGGTCGCGGAACGAGCCTGGCTCGGGTCGGAACTGGGAGGACACCAACTCGAGCGGCTCTGGGTTCAGGCGCGGTCGCCGGGCAAGTTTGTTGCCCGGTCGATGCTCCCCTCGTCGCCGCTATCGGCGAGCGCCTCGGGGTCGGCCTGTTCGGAGTCGGGCTCCGGCTCCTCGTCTCGCTTGAACCAGCGCCGGCCCATCGTCTTCATCATCACCGCGACGCCGGCTGCCCCGCCGAGCAACACCTGAACTATCAGGCTTCCGGAACCGGGATCGAGGTATGCGAGCACGAACCTCATCCATCGACCTCCGAGGGGAGAGAGAACTCAACACGAACGGATCGTGACCGGGAGTGTAACTGCGGCTGGACGGCAACCGTCCTGCCGGTCAACGAAGCGACCCGCGCGTCCCGGCCGCGAGCAGGACCATGTCTTGGGGGAACCCGTCGAGCACCTCGGAGACGGGGGTTGGAGAGAGCATCGCCCCTTTCCAGTCGGACAGCCGGAGATGCCGGACGGCGTCCATCCAGAAGCTGGCACTCAGCTGACCACCGGCATAGAGATCGACCCGCCATAGCGGCTGCTGCTCACCCCCGATCTCGACCTCATCCCAACCGGTGGAGACCAGAGCCGCCTCCTCGTCGACTATCCCACCGGTGTCGAACAGCCGTGTCATCTCCACCACGGCGCCCTCGTCGAACGGCATGCTCACGACTGCCGGGTAGGCCCCGAACGTGGGAAGCGGGAAGCCGGCAGTTTCGACGGTCACCCCTTCGCAGGTGAGCGTGTCACCGTGACGCAGCCAGACGACGGGCGGGCGGAACCCGACGGTGATCTCGTACCGATACCAGGGAAAGTCGTCCACATCCGCCACCCATACCGTGCTCGTCAACCAGGAGATCTCACCCTGGGACATGATGGCCAGACGCTGCTCGACGGTGATCGGGCCGGTGTCCTCCGCCATCACGGTGCGGCGGAGGAACCCTCGCTTCTCCTCCCCCACCCAAACCGCCTCCCACCGCTCGCCGGGCTCGAAGGCAGCACCGAATTCGTGTCTACGTGTGGCGGATCTTCCCGCTGGCCACCACCCGGAGCGGCGACGGGCGGTGCTCATTGCCTGCCTTCGAGGCCGGCGGCGAAGTCGGCAGTCGTCGAATCGTCCCACCCGACCAGCCGCACCTCGTCAAGCATTTCCGGGTTGCGACCTACCCAATCCGAGGCTGTTCGTGCGATCACAGCGCAGGCCTCGTGTCTGGGATAGCCGAAGATCCCAGCCGAGATGGCGGGGAGTGCCACCGAGCGGGCTCCGACACCGACGGCAGCATCGAGCGCCGCCTCCACCGCCTGGGTGAGCAGCCCCGGGTTGTCCTGACCGGGCCGATAGCGAGGGCCGACGACGTGGACCACCCAACGGGCCGCGAGTTGCCCACCGCCGGTCACGGCTGCGATTCCTGGGCCGACCGGCCCGTGCGCCTCCACCCAATTGTCGGACTCCTCCTGGAGGCCGGGGCCTGCGGCCCTGGAAAGCGCCGCGGCCACCCCGCCACCGTGGGCGAGATGCTCGTTGGCGGCGTTTACCACGGCGTCGACCCGTTGGGTGGTGAGATCACCTCGTACGGCAACGACCACGTGGTCTGGAGCGGAGGCCACGAGCGCGGAGGGTAGACGGACAACACATGACGGAAGACGGAAGACGGCAGCTGGCGGACGGCGGAACTCGCCTAGGTCGGCTGATCCGCCGCCTCGCGCCGCGCTTTCTCGATCTTCTCGGTTCCCAAACGGGGGAGCGCCGCCAGGAAAAGGAGGGCGTATCCTGCCGCGGCCACCCAGAAGGGGGCCCGCAGGGCGGCATCCCTCCCCCACCCGAGCAGCTCCGCCAGCACCACCACTGCCCCGCCGGCAGCCCCACCTATCGGCATCATCCCCCAGCCGAAGAAGCGGTAGACGCTGTTGACCCTGCCGAGAAGGCGGTCGGGGATGATCGTTTGGCGGAGCGAAACCGTGATCACGTTCCACACCATTGCGAGGAACGTGGTGGCGGCCATCATCAGCCACACCACCCATGGCTGATCGGTGACAGCAACGAGCACGTAGCCGAGGGCGCTCCCACCGAGCGACATAAAGAGTGAGGCACCTGGCCCGAGCAGGCGGCTCAACCGGGCCGCCGCCAGGCTTCCGGCGACGCCGCCGACAGCGAGACCGGTCATTACAACCCCGAAGCCGCCGGCATCGAGCCCGAGGTTCTCTTGCGCAAAGAGGACATAGGTGGCGAATGCCATCGTGCTTAGGGCGTTGGCCAGGCCGAGGAACACAGCCAAGTTGCGGAGCAGGACATGCCGCCACAACCAGCGGAGCCCTTCGGCCAACTCGGCTCGCATCCCGGCGCGAGCCTCGGTGCCGACCGCCCGGAAGCTGCCACCGATGGCGAAAACCAGACCGGCGGCGATGGCGAACGAGCCAGCATCCACGAAGAAGGGAAGCGACAGGGCGATCCCGGCGAGGATCCCGCCGAGAGGTGTCCCCACGAAGGAGTTGCTCACCATCTCGGCGCCCCACAGCCTCCCGTTGGCGATCTCCAGGTCTTCGGTCGCGACCAAGGCCGGCATCAGCGTCTGCGCCGCGTTGTCCCGAAGCACCTCGGCCGACCCGAGGAGCAACGCACTGATGTAGAGCAGTGCCAGATAGAGCCCGGCGACCGCCGGCGGGTCGGCGGTCCCGGCGGCAACGTCCACCGGGTCGGGGATGACCGACTGACCGAGAAGCACCGCTACCGCAACCGCCAGCGTAAGCGCGGCGCGAAACCAGTCCATGACGGCTATCAGGCGGCGCCGGTCGACTCGGTCGGTGATCACACCCGCGGGGAGGCTGAAGAGCAGCCATGGCAGCTTGGTGGCCACCCCGATGAGCGCGATATGCACCGGGTCGCGGGTCACCGCCGACGCCAGCCATGGATAGGCAACGATGCTCATGCCGTCTCCGAGGTTGGTGATGACAGAGGCCGACCACAGCTTCCAGTAGCCGGCTCCCAGCGGGCGCTTCATCGGTCGGGGAGGTGGGGTCGCACGGTCGGGAAGAGGGCGAGGACTAGCGCCCAGACAACGTCGCCCACCCTGCTCTCGGCGGTGAACTCGGCAGCGATCTGGTCGAGGCGCTCCCTGTACTCCTCGAGCCGCTCGGTGGCGATGCGGGCGTATCGCAAGGTCTGGATGGCGCCCTCGTGGGCTTCGTCGGGGAGCCGGTCCCGGGCAGCGGCCATATCAGAGATGGCGCTCCGCATCATGAAGTCGGGCTCCACCACCCCCTTGTCGAAGCTCTTGATTACGAAGGTGCGCGCCGTCCGCCCGAAGTAGCGCGCTTCGAGGGCACGAACCCGCTGGGTACGTACCACCCGGACCAGCCCGGCGGCCAGGAGAACCTCGAGGTGATACCCGATGGTGCCTTTCGGTTTGTCGAGGGTCGCCGCCAACTCGGTGGTCGTGGCGGCCCGCTCCAGGACTAGGTCGAGTATGGCGAGGCGGGTGCCGTCGGCCAGCGCCCTCAGCTGACGGGCGTCGTCGAGATCCAGCGTCTCGGCGAGCTCGTAGTCCGGAGCCCCGAGCACCTCCCCCTCAACAGCAAGCGCCACCGCTGCTGAGTTGTCGGTCATTCCCGTATGTTCGACATTTCCCGTTCGTTTGTCAATGGAAAGGCAAGAGACGGAAGACGGAAGACGGAAGACGGAAGACGGAAGACGGAAGACGGAAGACGGAAGACGGAAGACGGAAGACGGAAGACGGAAGACGGAAGACGGAAGACGGAAGTCACCCCCTCCCCTCGCTGCGCTCGCGCCTTCCCCTCACCGGGGGAGACAAGAAGGCGCCCTGCAATCGTTGGGCGAACCCCCCTTCATGCCACAAACTCAGACGCTTGACAAGACCTTGGCAGCGGCTCTTGCGGAACATACGTTCGGCGGATGGCTGCTCTCTCGACGTGGTGTCCGACCGATCGGTTGTTGTCGTCGATCGCACCGCTCGGTCTGGCTGCCTCGGCGGGTACGGCACTGGTTGTAGATCTCGAGCCGTTCGGGCCGGCGTACGGCGAAGGAGCCACCCTGGCCGACCTGGTCCGGCGCCACCCCCGCCGGAACGAGCTGATTCCCACTCGGAGTGGGGTCGCCGTGCTCCGCAACGGTGGGGTCACCGTCGACGAGGCGGCCGAGGTTCTCGACGCCCTCATCGCCGGCTGGCCCGCCGTGGTGCTGCGAGCCACGCCCGACCAGCGGCCACCTGTTGACGTGCCGGTCGTCCCGGTGGTGCCTCTGCTCCCCGGTGCGCTGCAACCGCTCGCAAAGGGACCATCGGTCTGGCAGAGGACCGGCTTCCGGACCCCTGTCCCCGGCCCTGGCCCGATCCTCCCACCACCGAAGACGTCGGTCGTTGGTTCGTTACTGCGGGGGGTTGTCGACCGCCGCTGGCGGTGGGTGCGGGCATGGGAGCCGGTATGGCAGTCGTCGTGGATCTGATCGCCGTGGATCTGATCGACCGTCTCGTCGACCGGGTCGTGGCCTCCTCGGTGCCATTGGACGAGGAGGCGATCAGCGCAGAGTTGGGGCGTTTACTCCCCGAGGAGGCACCGTTGGCGCCGGCGGGCACCGTCCAGGACGTGATCGACGCCCTGGTCGGATTGGGACCGATCGAGCGCCTCCTCCGTCAGCCGGATGTCACTGACGTTCTGGTCAACGGCGACGGGACGGTATGGGTGGAGCGACGCGGTGACCTCGAGCGGGCGGCGGTCCGATTCTCCGGGCCCGAGGCGGTTGTTGCTGCGGTGGAGCGGACCCTGGCGCCGCTCGGGCTCCGGCTCGATCAGGCATCGCCAATGGTCGATGCACGCCTCGCCGACGGCAGCAGGCTCCACGCCGTAATCCCACCGGTCGCCGTGGACGGGCCGGTTGTCGCGGTGCGCCGGTTCACCGCCGCTGTTCCCGATTTGGGTGCTCTGGTCGCAGGCGGCGGTGTCGACGAGGACGGTGCTGGGCAGCTCGCACAGGCGGTCGCCGACCGACGCAACTTGGTGGTCAGCGGCGGCACCGGAGCGGGGAAGACCACGCTCCTCAATGTGCTCTCCACCGAGATCCCAGCAGACGAGCGGGTGGTGGCGGTCGAGGACACCGCCGAGTTGCGACTCGCCGGGCACGTCGTTCGGCTCGAGGCGAGGCCGGCGAATGCCGAGGGTGCCGGAGCGGTGACGTTGCAGGATCTGGTGCGGACCGCTCTCCGGCTGCGGCCGGATCGGATCATCGTCGGCGAAGTGCGCGGGCCCGAGGCACTCGACCTGGTGTCGGCACTCAACACCGGTCACGACGGCTCGATGTCCACTGTCCACGCCAACTCGGCCGAGGAGGCGCTATGGCGGTTGGAGACCCTCGCGCTCTCTGGTCGCCGCAAGGCGGGCGAGCAGGCGATCCACCGCCAGCTACTGGCTGGTATCGACCTCGTGGTCCAAGTGATCCGACGCCGGGGCGCCCGGCGGATCCAGTCGATTGCCGAGGTCGGGCCCGAAGGCTGCGTGGAGCGTTGGCGATGGTGATCGCACTTGCCGCGGCCTCGCTGCTGCTCTCACCGGCACCGCTCCCGGTCGCCATCGTGACCGTATTGGCGATTGCGGCGCCTGTCCCCGCCCTTGTGGGAATTCTCGGGTGGGCGGCATGGTCTGCTTGGTCAGGATGGAAAAGACGGTCCAGCGGCAACAGCGAAGCCGGCTACTTGGGGGCTGTTGCCGCTGAACTCAGGTCGGGTCACGGTTTGCGGGCTTCGCTGGTGGCGGCCGCCGGCCGGTCTCCGGACCTGGATATGCGCATCGCCTGCCGGCTGGCCACCGCAGGGCAGCCAATCGAACGTGTGGCGTCTGCTCTGCAGTCTGGCCTCCCATCACAGGGAGAGGCGGCGGCAGGAGCGGTGCGTATCGCATCTTTGACCGGGGGCAGAACCGCCGCCGTCTTCGAGTCGCTGGCGGTGCTGGCCCGGGAGGAGACCGAGCTGGCCGGCGAGAGGGCGGCGGCCGCCGCTCAGGCGCGGCTATCCGCAGCCATTGTCGCCGGGATCCCGGTGGCGATACTGGCAGTGGCCGGCCTCAGTGGCCGACTTGGCGAACTGGTCTCGGGCGGACCGGCCGGGATGGTGATGGTGGCGCTCGGCATCGGGTTGCTCGCCATCGGGTCGGCCTGGGTGATCGGTCTGTTGCGAAGGCGGGCGGGGTGAGGCCGGTCTCCGCTCTGATCGTCGGGGTGCTGGCCGGCTTGGCGCTGCGGCCCCGGGTGGCGCGGTGGCAGCCGTGGGCCGGGGTCGTGACGGCCGCCGTGATCAACCCCGTGGCTGGCGTGATCACAGCGTTGGCGTTCTTCGGCATCGACCGTTGGAAGCGCCGGGCAGCAAACACCCGGCTTAGGCGCGCCCGTCGAGCCGATCCAGACCGGCTGGCGCGGGGGCTCCTGGTTGGCCTCAGCGCCGGGCTCCCCACAGCGGCGGCGCTGCGGCGGTCAGCGGCCGAGGTCGGCGGGGAGGTCGGCGCCACCGCCGAGCACATGCTGCGTCAAGCCAGACGCGATGGGCTAGCCGCCGCCCTCGGCCGGGTCGAGGGTGAGCTTCGGCCCTTGGCCACCACCCTGGCCCGCGCCCAGCTCACCGGGGCGGCGCTCATCCCGGCGGTGACCGCCCATGTTGATGAACGAAGGGCCATGGCCCGGACCCGGGCGATTCATGAGGCTCGGACGTTGTCGGTCCGTCTCGTGGTGCCGCTGGCGTTGTTGATCCTTCCCGGCTTTGTGCTCATCGCGGCTGGACCGGCGGTGATTGGTGCGATCAATGGACTCCTCGGTCCGGTGCTCCCCTGAGATGGCGCTTCCCCCCGTCGCCGGCCGGCTGCCGGCACCCGGCGGATGCCGGGAGGAAGGAGAGAGACGTGAACCGCATTTGGCGCTGGCTGCTGGGCCGGCTCGATGGTGAGAATGGCGCCAGCACGGTGGAGTACGTGCTGGTGATCATCGCCGCTGCTGGTATTGCGTTGGCCCTGATCACATGGGTGGGTGGCACAGGTGCCTTCCGCCAGCTCTTCAACGCCGTGGCCCGTCAGGTAATCGGCTACGTGGGATGACACGGCCGGCCCGGCCGGTGATTCATGAGATGGGCTCGGCGACTGTGGAGCTCGCATTGGTCCTGCCGGTCGTGATGTTGGTGCTCATTGCCTCGGTCGAGGTTGTGTCTCTGGCCAGGACCCAGATCGAGTTGGCGGGAGCGGCGCGGGAAGGGGCCCGGGTGGCGGCGACGGTGCCCGACCCAAGCCAGGCAGCCTCGGCGGCCAGGGCCGCCCTCTCACCGCCTCTGGCCGACCGGACGAGGGTCACCGTGCGGCGCCCGACCGAGGTGGGCGCCACCGCCGAGGTGGTCGTTTCTGTCTCCCATCGGCTACTCGGCGCGCTCCTGGGCGGCCTGCCCGTGGAGCTTCACGCCCGCGCCGCCATGAGGGTGGAGCGTTGAGTCTCGAGCGTGGCTCGGTGTCCGTCCTCGCTGCCGCCATCGCCGGACTGATCGCTCTTCTCGCCACGGCGGTGGCGATGGCTGGTGTGGTATCGGCGGGGCGGGGTCGAGCGGTCGCCGCCGCCGATGCAGCCGCCCTGGCAGCGGCCCCCATCACCTTCCGTCCTTTCGGGGCCGTCGGATCCCCGGCCGACGAGGCCCAGAGGTTGGCCGCCGAACACGGCGCGACTTTGCTGCGATGCGGGTGCGCTCCCGACCCGAGTTGGTCGTCGAGAGTGGTGGAGGTCGAGGTGGCGGTGACGATCGAGATGTTCGGATCGCATACCGTCAGAGCCGTTTCCAGGGCCGAATTCGACCCGGTGAGGCTGCTGGCGCCCACCTATCCTCGCCAGCCGTGGCAGCCAACGTCACCGCAGCGACTCGGGCGCTCGACCAGGCCGGGGTCGGCTACCAGACCCATCCCTACCAGATCGATGGAGCGGGCACTGCGCCCAGCTACGGCGAGTCGGTTGCCGCCAGTCTCGGAGTCGAGCCAGGTCGGGTCTTCAAGACGCTGGTGGCGATGGTCGACGGTGCACCCGTGGTGGCGATCGTCCCCGTGGATCGCCAACTCCACCTGAAGGCCCTGGCGCACGCCGTCGGCGGGAAGCGAGCCGACATGGCGGTGCCCGGCGATGCCGAACGTCTCACCGGCTACGTCGTTGGCGGGATCAGCCCGTTCGGACAACGCCGCAGGCTCCCGGTCGTGCTCGACTCGACTGCCCAGGACTACCAGTCGGTATACGTCAGCGGTGGGCGACGCGGGCTCCAGATCGAGGTGTCGCCCGCTGTCTTGACGAGCCTCCTCACTGCTTCGTTGGCCCCGATCCGGAGGTGAGGGCGGTGCGGAGGAAGGCGACGGCGCCCCTCTTGTCGAGCGGCTCGTTGTAGTTGCCGCACTTGGGCGACTGGATGCAGGACGGGCATCCCGCGAGGCACGGGCAGACCTCTATGGCCTCCATGGTGGCGCCGAGATGACGGGCGCCGGCGGCGAAGGCGATCGGCGAGACCCCGGCTCCGCCCGGATAGGCCTCGTAGATGAAGATCACGGGGGTGCCGGTCGCCGGGTGCCAGGTGGTGGAGAGGCCTCCAACATCCCAACGGTCGCATATGGCGAAGAGCGGGAGCATGGCGATGGCGGCGTGCTCGGCTGCGTGCAGCGTTCCCGGCGCTTCGGCGGGGGTGACCCCGGCCCGGTCGAGGATCTCGCCGGGTACCACCCACCACACCGCCTGTGTCTCGAAGACCGCAGGCGGCAGGTCGAGAGGGATTCTGTCGAGTATCTCGCCGCTGCCAATGAGCTTCCGCTGATAGCCCACGATGTGGCTCTCGACTCTCACCCGACCCAGCCGATGGGGTAGCCCGCCCGACCAGGCGTTGGCCTCCAACTCGATGATTTCGAGCATCTTCTCCTCGCCCGGCTGGGTGTAGTAGTCGACCGTTGCCTGCCGGACCACCACCTGCTTCTGCGTCAGGTCGAGTTCCTCGACGAGGTAAGTCTCGCCTTGGTGGAGGTAGACGGCCCCAGGATGGGCATCGCGGAACGCGCGGCCCTCCTCGATGGTGCCGAGCGGCCGGCCGGTTCCGGCGTCCCAGATGGTGTATGCGGGGCCACCGCTGGAGCGGATGTCCACCATGGGGGCGGGAGACTGGCGGCGGCTCCACACCAGCTTGCCCTCCCGCAGCCGGAGGTGGCCCGCCTGGACGAGGCGGTTGGCGGCCTCCTCGGTTTGCTCACCGAGAATGTCCCGGTCCTCCAGGCTCAAGGGCAACTCGTAGGCGGCACAACCGGTATGGGCCTCGGTGATCATCGGGTTGGACGGGTTGACAACGGCAGCCTCGTGGGAGCGGGCGAAGAGATCGTCCGGGTTCGCCATGAACCACTGATCGAGGGCGTCCTCTCCCCCGACGAGCACGGCGAGCGACTTCTGCCGCATCCGCCCCGCCCGTCCCGCCTGCTGCCAGAAGGCGGCGATCGTCCCCGGAAAGGTGGTGACGATGGCGGCGTCGAGTGATCCGACATCGATACCAAGTTCGAGGGCGTTGGTGGCGGTAACACCGAGCAACTCACCCGAGAAGAGCCTCTGCTCCACGGCGCGGCGGTCGGCTGGCAGGTAGCCGGCGCGATACGGCGCCACCCGGTTCGCCAACTCGCCTAGCCGTTCCGTCGACCACCGATATACCAGCTCGGTTGACTTGCGGCTCCGCGAGAACACGATGGTGTGGTGGCCATCACGCACCAGATCGACAAAGAGGCTGGTTGCGTCGCTGAGCGCGCTGCGGCGCCTTCCCGCATCGGTGTCGAGCAGCGGTGGGTTCCACAGCGCCACCAACTTCTCGCCACGCGGCGAGTCGTCTCCTTCCACCACCTCGACCTCGAGCCCGCTGAGGCGGGCGGCGAGCTCGCCCGGGTTTCCGATCGTCGCCGAAGTGAAGACGAACGTCGGCCGCGCTCCGTAGTGAGCGGCGATGCGTCGAAGCCGCCGGAGCAGATGGGACACATGGCTGCCGAATACGCCACGCAGCGTGTGCATCTCGTCGACGACCACGAACCGGAGCCGCACCAGGAAGTCGGCCCACCGTTGATGATGGGGGAGGATCCCGACGTGGAGCATGTCAGGGTTGGTCAGCACCGCCGTGGCATGCCGGCGCACCCAGCGGCGCTGCTCGTTGGGAGTGTCGCCGTCGTAGGTGGCTGCGGTCACCCCCGGCAGCCTGTAGCGCTGCAGCGATCCGAGTTGGTCCTGCGCCAGCGCCTTGGTTGGGTAGAGCAGGAGAGCCGTTGAGCGGGGATCCTCCAGGGCCCGCTCGACCAACGGCACCTGGTATGTGAGCGTCTTTCCCGACGACGTGCCAGAGACCAAGACGGTGTGCGTCCCCTGGCGTATTCGGCGGATCCCGGCGACCTGATGGCGGTAGAGCCTTTCGATGCCACGCTCCCGGAGCCGTTGATCGAGGGCGCCGGGGAGCGGGGGATCGGGGAGGGCGGTGATGGCGTCCCGCTCCGGGAATCGCTCTAGGTGTATCAGGTCGCCTTCCCCGGTTTCCGCCCAGCGCTTGATCAGGTCATCGAGCGATGCGTGGTCCATCACACCGTGATGATGACCGATGGAGCACTTGCTTCGACCCACGGCGGCCCTCCGGCTAGGGTTTCAAGCGGCCAATGGGGGGGTAGGGGACCGAGGTCCCTGCGGGACCCGTTGACCCGATCCGATGAGGAGGACGACAAGATGAGGCGTTCCAAGACCGTTGCGACCGTGATGTCGCTTCTATTAGCAGGAGTCATCTTCGCCGCGTGTGATGGCGGCACCACCGACGACACATCGACCGATGGTGGGACTGAGACCACCCTGAGTGTCGAAACCACTGCCGGCGGCTGACAATCATCCAAGAACCGATCGAGCTGGGCGGCCGAACGGCCGCCCAGCTCAGTTCTAGGACTTCTTGAGACGCCCGTCTTTGAGGTCGGAGAGGATGTCGTAAGAGTCCTCGCCGAGGAATACGACACTCGCGCTGCCCACTGATCCGGTTGAGCCCGGAAGTACGAGGTTGGTGACCTTGCGCGGGTTGGTCCTGAGCACCGCGGCGGCGAACGTCATCAGTTCCTCGGCGCTGAGGTCGGTGCTCCCATGCTTTCCGAATGCCTCGACCATTTCTGGTATCCCGTGCCATCCGAGCCGCTGGGCCCGCAACATAGCCGTCATGATCAGCAGCCCCTGGTTGAACGAGCGGTCGAGGTCTCCCCGAGAAAGCGTCTTCCTCGTCCGGGCGAAGGCGAGCGCCTCGGTGCCGTCGAACTTCTGGCCGCCGGCGTCGAAGTAAGCCTGCGACCCGGCATCCGACATGGCTGTCGGCACGTCGAAGAAAAAGCCGCCGATGTCGTCGACCATCGAAATGAACCCGGCGAACCCGGTGAGGACGTGACCCTCGAGGTCGATCCCCCCCATCTGCTCGACCGTATCGACGATGATTTGGGGGCCGGTATTGGACATGAAATCGGTGATCTTGCCCGTGCCGCCCGAGGCGCTTGTGACCCAGGAGTCACGCGGGATTCCAACGATCGCCGCCGAATGGCTCTCCGGGTGGAGTGCCACCACATGGAGGCTGTCGGCGCGGAAATCGGGTGGGTTCTGCCCCGGCCTGGCGTCCGAGCCGATGACCATGAGCAGACGGGGCTCATCGGAGCCGAACCAGGGCTTGCGGCCCAGCGAGGCGAGATGAGCCCCGACGATCCGCCAGTGCCCTGAGCCGTCGGATACGGCGAGGATGGTGTCCCTCTTGGTGGTCGCCACGGCCACGCGGGCTCCGGGGAGCCGCCGAATGGTCAACTTGGGGGAGACGTCGAGGCGCTCCCTTTGCGGTCCCTTTCGAACGACTCGGCGGAGCTCTGCGGGCATCGAAGGTGCCCGAGCGTTCTCCCGGTTGGCGAAACGGTAGAGGTTGCGAATGGCGCGGCGGAGCGCCACGGGTGCGCCCTTGACCCTGACGAAGAAGTCGGCCGCAGCGACCGTGGTGGTCGTGGTGGGGGGGACCGTCGTGGTCGTCGTCGGGGGGAGCGTTGTCGTGGTCGTGGTCGGGGGGAGTGTCGTAGGCGGCGCAGTGGTGGCCGGGGCGGCGGTCGTGGCGGCGCCGGCTCCGCTACAGGAGGCGGCCAGCGCGGCGATCACTAAAAGGGCCGAGGCTCGAAAAGGACGCGGTGAACGGCTCTTGTCAAGAGGCATCGACGGACACCGTAAACCGTTATCGGAGGAGAGGTCAAGCTCGGCGCGACCGCCAGACCGGCACAGCGTGGAAGCTGCTCCGTACACTCGCTCGGCTACGAACCCCCCGGAGTTCTTCGTTCGATGACCGACCTGATCGTCTACTCGGCACTGGGCGCGGCAGCGCTGGCACTGGTCGTTGCGGCCGTCTACTCCCGCCTCGTGCTCGCTGCTCCGGCCGGCAACGAGACCATGGTCGCTATCGCCAGCGCCATTCGGCTCGGCGCCAACACCTTCCTCCGGCGGGAGTACACATGGATGGCCGCATTCGTTGCTCTGTTGGCGGTCCTGATCGCGTTGCTCACCCCATGGGGCGCACCATGGGGATCGGTTGCCTACGTATTCGGCGCCCTGCTCTCAGCGGCGGCCGGCCTTATTGGGATGCGGATCGCCACCGCCGCCAACACCCGGACAGCCGAAGCGGCGCGGCGCGGTGGCGCCGGGGCGGCGCTGCGAGTTGCATTCCGCGGAGGAGCGGTGATGGGGTTCACTGTCGCTGGGCTCGGTCTGCTTGGTGTAGCGCTCGGCTACCTGCTGTTCAATCGGGCGATGGGGATTCCAGAGTGGGCCGAAATCCTCGCCGCCATCGGACTCGGCGGCTCGTCGGTGGCGTTGTTCGCACGCGTAGGGGGCGGGATCTTCACAAAGGCAGCCGATGTGGGCGCCGACATGGTCGGCAAGGTCGAGGTGGGGATCCCCGAGGACGATCCCCGCAACCCCGCGGTGATCGCCGACAACGTGGGAGACAACGTCGGCGACGTCGCCGGGATGGGCGCCGATCTCTTCGAGTCTTACGTCGGAGCACTAGTGGCGCCCATCGCCTTCGCCGCCATCGCCTTCGCCGACGCCACCTTCCAGGTGGAGGCAATCGTTTTCCCGCTAGCGGTGGCCGCACTGGGGATGGGGGCTTCCATCATCGCCTCCTTCCTGGTCAGATCCCGGGGTGATGACCTGGCGGTCGCGCTCCGGCGGGGGACGCTGGGCGCAGCGGCGATAACATCGCTGGGGGTGGCTGGGCTCGCATTCTGGATCTTCGACGGCGTTGGAAACCCGTTGGGTGTCTTCGGTTCTGTGATGGTTGGACTGATCGTTGGGCTCCTCATCGGCCAGATCTCGGAGTGGTTCACCTCTGACGGGCATCGATCGGTGAAGGAGATCGCCCGCCAGTCACAGACAGGACCGGCGACCGTGGTGATCACCGGGCTGGCCGAGGGGATGCGCTCGGCCGCCTTCTCCGTGCTGGTGGTCGCTGCCGGGATCCTTGGCGCCTTCACAGCCGGCCAGTGGGCCTTGGGCGATGGTGGTGGGGTTTACGGCGTTGCCATCGCCGCCATCGGCGTGCTGGCAACGGTGGGTATGACCGTTTCGGTCGACGCATATGGGCCAATTGCCGACAACGCAGGTGGCATCGCCCAAATGGCGCACCTGCCGAGCGAGGTGCGCGAGGCGACCGATGCTCTCGACGCCCTCGGCAACAACACCGCCGCCGTGGCCAAGGGATTCGCCGTCGCGTCGGCGGCTGTCACTGCACTGGCCCTCGTCGCCGCTTTCACAGAGGCTGCCGGGATATCGTCGATCAACCTCACTCGAGTCGACGCTGTGGTGGGGTTGTTTATCGGCGCGATGTTCCCCTTTCTCTTCGCTGCTCTGACCATGAACGCCGTTGGTCGGGCGGCGGGCCGAATGATCGATGAGGTGCGCCGGCAGTTCAGGGAGATCGCCGGTCTTCGTGATGGGAAACCGGGTGTACAACCCGATTACGGAGCCTGCGTCGACATCGCCACCCGGGCCGCGCTGGGCGAGATGATCGTTCCGAGCGCAGCCGCCATCGCCCTCCCCCTGATCATCGGGTTCATCGATGTCGAGGCGCTGGGCGCCTTTCTCGTTGGGTCGCTGGTGACTGGGTTCCTTCTGGCCATCTACATGGCCAATGCCGGCGGCGCCTGGGACAACGCCAAGAAGTTCGTCGAAGCCGGTGCCTACGGTGGGAAGGGCTCAGATGCCCACCGGGCGGTGCTGGTCGGAGATACGGTCGGCGATCCCTTCAAGGACACATCCGGCCCGGCACTGAACATCGTCATCAAGGTGATGGCGATCGTGAGTCTGATATTTGCAAGTTCCTTTTGAGACGGAGGGCGGAAGACGGAAGTCGGAAGACGGGCTCAAGAGGACGGCAGACGGCAGACAGAGCTGGATCCTTGGATCCGGGGGCTCGAGGGGCGAACCTAGGCGGACGATCGGCTCAGGAGAATCCGTGGCTCGTTCCTTCGTCCTCGATACGTGCGTGTTGCTCGCCGACCCCAATGCACCGCTCAAATTCGACGAGCACGACGTGGTGCTCCCGCTCGTGGTAGTCGAGGAGCTCGACCAAAAGAAGGCGAGGCTCGACGAGGTGGGCACCAACGCCCGGATGGCGCTGCGCCTATTGGAACGGCTCGGGGCCTCTCAGCCTGGTGGGTTGCGCGACGCGGTGGCCCTACCGGGTGGGGGCACGTTGCGGATCGAGCTCAACCGGGTGCGATCCGATCGGCTCCCCGACGTGTTCGACCCTTCGATGCCCGACAACCGGATCCTTTCCACATGTCTCAACCTCTCCGACGATGGGGGCGAGCCGGTGCTGGTGACCAAGGATGCCGCCCTCCGGATCAAGGGGGCGCAGCTGGGCGCCCTCGTGCAGGACTACCGCGGCGACACCGTCCCGGTCGACGAGCTCTATAGCGGGATCATGGAGGTGCCGATCGAGGACGAGTGGATAGACCGACTCTTCCACGAGGGCAAGGTCGCTCTACCTGGTCTCACCGCAATGCTCAACGAGTTCGTCGTCCTCCGCTCCGGTCCGTCGCGCTCCGCCATCGGGAAGGTGGTCCAGTCCGAGCCCGAGGTAGTCCTGGAGCGGACCTCAGGTCATCCCCGCGCTTTTGGCGTCGAGCCCAAGAACCTCCGTCAGCACGTCGCGCTCGAGCTACTGCTCGACCCCGACGTCGCCGCGGTATCGCTGATGGGTGTCGCCGGTACGGGCAAGACCTTCCTCGCTCTGGCCGCGGCGCTGGAGCAGGTTGTGGAACAGGGTCGTTACCGAAGGGTGGCGGTTTATCGGCCGCTGGTCCCGGTTGGCCGCCAGGAGTTGGGGTTCCTTCCCGGCGATCTGGGAGA
>DATADW010000168.1:0-1510 GCA_036258335.1 Acidimicrobiia bacterium | reverse complement strand
GACGCCATGGGCAAGGCCGACCGCGGCGACACGGGCCGCTTCACGGGTTGTCTGGCCGGATCCACATCCGATGTCGAGGACACGATCACCGGGACCGATCTCGTAAGCCTCCCGTAGACGCTCGTTGTGCAGCCTCAGCTCGGCGTCGTAATCGAGCATTCCACTCCGCTGCTCGGTTCCAGGATTGTCGGACCCACCAAAGCGGGTTGCCACGCGTTCAGCCTCACGGTGGTTCAGCCCTGGCCGTGATGTCCGTCCAGGAAGTCGAGGGCGACAGCGGGGAAGAGCGGCGAGGCGAAGAGGTTGTAGTGGGTGAGGCCGGGCAGGACGGCGAGCGCGTGGCCGCCTTTCGGGCGGTCCTCGCCCATCCAGCCGCCGTCGCGGAGGCCACCGTCGAGCAGCTTGAAGGCCTCCACGTAGTGGCTCGGTGGCGCCATGTCGGCATCGGCGCAGACCAGCATCGTCGGCACCTTGAGGCCGCCCATCTCCTCGCTGAAGTCGTAGTCCTTGCTCATCGACTCGCCGATCTTGTCGAGCAGCCGTCCGAAGTCCTCGGGCCGCGGGGCGACCCGCTGGTAGAGCTCGTACATCGGCGTGTCCTTCATGAACTCGACCGCCGCCGAGCTCACCTGGGCCTGCTGGGCGAGCATCTCGGGCGGGATCGCGTCGCGCCGGATGTGGGCCGAGGCCATGACGAGCTTGCCGACCTTCTGCGGGTACTTCACTGCGGTGAAGAAGGCAACGCCTCCTCCGAGCGAGTAGCCGACCAGGTCGGGTCTCTCGAGCCCGAGGTGGTCGATGAGGGCCGCGATGTCGTCGGCCATGAGCCGGATGTCGATCGGCCGATCGATGTCGGCGGTGCGCCCGTGACCCTGCAGGTCGGGAGTGATTACCTGGTGGCTTTCGCTCAGTGCGGGGAGGATCGGCCCGAACATCTCGCCCGAGCCGAGACCGCCGTGCAGCAGGATCAGCGGCCGCCCGGTCCCGTGGGACTCGTAGTAGAGATTGATGCCATTGACCTCGGCGTAGGCGCCGGTGCCCATCGCTTCCCTCTTCGACTGAGTAGTCATGTTGGTACTCCTCGCCTCATCGCTGGCCGATGTCCACCGACGACCATAAGACCGATCCCGCCCGCAAACCTCATCGCGCCGAGACCGAGGCGAACGTCAATGCGGAACGGACCTCTTGATCCAGATCACGACACAGGGTCGTCATCGACGACACCCGGTTCAACGACAAGCTGCAAGGGTGCGAGGACTTCTACACCTTCAACCGACCCCACGGCAGCCCCGGACGGCAAACACCGGTCTCAGTTTCGCCCTGACCCTCGCTGCCGTGGCTGCCTCCGGGGGGATGCGATTACCGTTTGGTTGCTCGGTCGGCGCATGTCAGCTTCCGGTTGGGTCGAGGGGGGTTCGCATGACGGGTCACGGTATCGGCGGCGGTTCAGAACCGATCGTCTACATCGACCATTCCGAGATTCGCAAGGATTCGATCGAAGAGCTCAAAG
>DATADW010000167.1:0-3238 GCA_036258335.1 Acidimicrobiia bacterium | reverse complement strand
CCGCGGGTGCAAGTGAGCCCGGCCGAGCAGCGGGAGGCGGTGGAGCGGTTCTTGGCGATACTCAACTCGGGCGACATCCAGGGTCTGCTCGAGGTGCTCGCTCCCGACGTGGTGCTGGTCGCCGACGGAGGCGGTCAGCGCGCCGCGGCCCGCCATCCGATCGAGGGCGCAGACCGGGTAGTCGAATTTCTGTCCAACTTCGCCAGGGTCGCCCCGCGCGCCGACGTCAGGATCGTGTGGCTCAACGGGGCGCCCGCTGTGTGGATCGATCTCGACGGTGAGCTCGACACCGCGGTCAGCCTGGTCATCGAGAATGGGCGGATCTCCCGCATCTACGCGGTCCGCAACCCGGAGAAGCTGGGCCGGCTCGGGGAAGAGATGCGGCTAAGCCGGACTCACTGAGGCGTGGCGATCGGCATATGCGATGTCCGCCCCGAGGGTCAGATTCTTGTTCACAATCACGGCTCAGACATCGCCGCTGCTCTCTGGATGATGTCGAAGACGCGGACCGGTCGCTGGACGCCCTTCAGCGTCAGTGTCTCCACCTCGGTGGCTTCGACCTGGTTGCGCACAGGGGCCAAGGTCCGATCGGTGACCAGGACCTGGCCCGCCGACGCCACCATCGCCAACCGTGAAGCGACGTTGACGTGGTTGCCGATCACGGTGTACTCGATCCGGTTGGAGGACCCGATGTTGCCCACGGTGACATAACCGGTGCTGATGCCGATCCCGATGGTCAGGTCCTCCTCGTATTGGACCATCCACATGTCCCGGAGCCGATCGAGGCTTCGCTGCATCTCGAAGGCGGAGGCGACCGCCCGCTCGGCGTGGTCCTCGAATGGGATGGGGTCACCGAAGAAGGCGAGGATCCCATCCCCCAGGTGATTAGCGCCATGGCGCGGTAGTGACTCTGCGCCGTGACCGAGTAGATGGCCTGACGAGCCAGGTCGGTCTGCGCCTGGAGGGCGACCAACTGGTCGACCTGCTGGTTCATCCTGGCGATCACGACGATGCTCAGGATCCCCATCAGAAGCAGCAGGAGGGCGATGACGAGGAAACCGGCAAGCAGCTTGAGATGGACGGTGGTCTTGAGCCGTGCCACCAGGTCAACCGACGGGCGCAAGAAGCCCGGCACCGATCCCAGATCACGCTCGGACGCCGGGCCCGCTCACCTCAGCTCTTCGGACATGTCGATTCCTCTACCGCCAGCGCGCGCTTGTCACGGACCAGGCCTCCGCGAGCCCGACGAATGTCGGGGGTCGTGCTCCAAACGCCGCACACCCTATCGTCGCGGGGTTGGCGCCGCCGATTACTTCGACCAGGTTCGGTCAACTAGCGGGGTACGAACCAGGTCAATACCGCTGCCAGCACGCCATCGACTAGACGAGGAAGGGCCATTGACTCGATGAGTGTCACGGACTGGCTTCTCGACTCGGATCCGGCGATTCGTTGGCAGGTGATGCGGGACCTGACTGGCGAGCCAATGGATGCTGTTACGGCCGAGCGTGCACGCGTCGCAGTCGATGGCTGGGGCGCACAGCTGCTCGTGCTTCAAGGAACTGACGGCAGGTGGGACGGCGGTACCTATCGGCCGGGTTGGGTCGATGAGTCGAAGCCGTTTTTCGACGCGTGGACGGCGACACACTTCTCCCTTCAACTCCTGCGTGACTTCGGTCTGGACCCCGACAGCCCTGAGGCCCGCCGGGCCCTGTCGCTGGTTCGCGAGAACGTCAGGTGGGACGCCAATGACGCCCTTTACTTCGAGGGCGAGACCGAGCCGTGCATCAACGGAATCGCGCTTGCCAACGGTGCCTACTTCGGGGAGGCCGTCGACAGAATCGTCGCCCGCCTCGCCAGCGAGCAACTTGACGACGGAGGCTGGAACTGTTTGGCCGAGTACGGGGCGACCGTGTCGTCGTTCCACACGACGATTTGTGTGCTTGAGGGGCTTCTGGAGTGGGAACACGCCGGGGGATCGTCGGAGGCGGTAGCGGCCGCTCGCTCGAGGGGCGAGGAGTACCTACTCGCGCGAGGTCTATTCCGTGCTCGCTCGACCGGGAAGATCATCGACCCGAGATTCACCATGTTCTCGTTTCCGACCCGTTGGTTCTACGACGTGCTCCGCGGCCTGGACTACTTCCGGTCGACCGGCGCGGCGCTCGACGATCGGTCCGCCGAGGCGATCGACCTGGTTGCGGCCAAGCGTGATGTTGCAGGCAGATGGCCCCTGGAGAACACACACCAAGGTCCGACGCACTTCGAGATTGAAGGACCTGACGGCTTCCCCAGCCGCTGGAACACACTGCGCGCAATCCGTGTACTGGATTGGGCAGGTAGCGGGTGATCGCCTCCCCCGGTGAGGGGAGGCGCGAGCGGAGCGAGCGGAGGGGGTGATGCCTCCTCGCAACTGTCACCCTTCCCCCCAACCGGGTGTCAAGAGTCTCTAGCCCAGGCCGCCTACCTCGTAGAGCTGCCACTCTCCGGGCACGCCCTTCAGCGTGAAAGTACCGAAGGAAGAGAATTCGATTTGCGACCCGGCAACCAGGTCCTTCACCGTCGCCGAGACCAGGACGCCCCCTTGTTCGGCCTGGTCCATCACCCGCGAGGCAATGTGAAGCCCGAGACCACCGACCTCGCCGTTCCTGACCTCGATCTCCCCGGTATGGATACCGGCCCGCACTGCGATCCCGATTGCGGACAGCGCCTCGGTAATGGCGACCGCGCACAGAACGGCACGTGCCGGTCCGTCGAAGGTGGCGACGCAACCGTCGCCGGTCATGCCGATCTCCCGGCCCCGGAAACGCTCCAGTTGGGCGCGGACGATGCGGTGGTGCTCGCCACGAAGGTCGAGCCAGCGTTCGTCGCCAAGCGAGACCGCCTTGGCCGTGGAGTCGACGATGTCGGTGAACAACACCGTCGAGAGGACACGCTCGATGCGTGTCGATTCGCGTCGGCCGGTGAGGAACTCCTCCACTTGGTCGAGCGTCGGCCCGAAGTCGCCGGCGAAGAAGGGGAGAGTGTCGGCGCCGTCGACCAGGCGCAACTCGGCGCCCCCGATGTGCTGGGCGATGTACTCCCCGTACTCCGGGCGGTGGTAGCGGGCACCGCGTCGGGCTACGACGAGAGTGGGCACGTGGATCAGTGGCAGCGCCGCCCTGGCGTCCACCTGGTAGAACCACTCGAACGTGCGTTTGGCCAGCCCGTGCGACACCGCCAGACGCTGATACCTCGTCCACCA
>DATADW010000166.1:0-7159 GCA_036258335.1 Acidimicrobiia bacterium | reverse complement strand
CGCCGGGGAGACCCTGAGCAACAGGGCGTCCGTCCACCCGACGTGACGACCGACGAGCAGTCCACGACGACCTCCGGAAAGCAGACGAGCCCAAGGCCAAGAAGAAGCGCCATCGCAAGACGACCACTACCGCCACCGTCGTCATCGCTCCCTCCGGGCAGGCCCCGGAGGTATCGCCGCCGCAGCAGGACCCCGATTCCTCGTTGCGCCGTGGCTGGTCGGTGGTCCCGCTCGTCGAGCGGAACGCCGCCTCGATCATTCCGGATCCTCGCCACGGCTGTGCAAGCTTGACCCGGTCCCGCTGCTCTGATAACGTCTCGTACTCCGTATTTCCGATAAAACTTCTCAATAAAGTTGGAATAGTCGGATACCGATCACAGACAGACACGTAGGAGGCAGTCATGGGCAGATTTCTGAGGTTCGCCGCCGGGACCCTGTCGGTGCTCGTCGCATTGGCGGCTTGCGGGGGTGGCACCGGCGGAGCCGGTACCTCGGCCGGCGAGGGCGAAGCGGCGGCGACGGTGCGGATCGGCTATTTCCCCAACGTCACCCACGCCCCGGCCATCATCGGAATAGAGGACGGGCTCTTCCAGGAGGAGCTCGGTGACGAGGTGAACATCGAGACCGCCACCTTCAGTACCGGGACCGAGGCCGTCGAGGCACTGTTCGCCGGGGCCATCGACATGAGCTTCGTCGGACCCAACCCGGCGATCAACGGGTACGCCCAGTCGAATGGCGAGGCTCTCCGGATCGTTAGCGGCACCACCAGCGGCGGCGCATCGCTGGTTGTCGCCCCCGAGATCACCTCGGTGAAGGATCTCGCAGGCAAGACCCTTGCTTCACCGTCGCTTGGTAACACCCAGGATGTGGCGTTGCGGGCATGGCTGGCCGACCAGGGTTACGAGACCGATCTCGAAGGCGGTGGTGACGTCTCGATCGTCCCCCAGGAGAACTCACAGACCCTCGACCTCTTCCAGTCAGGCGAGATCGATGGGGCGTGGGTGCCCGAGCCGTGGGCGACCAGGCTGGTGCTCGAGGGCGGTGGCTCGGTGCTGGTGGACGAGAGGGATCTCTGGCCCCAGGGGGAGTTCGTGACCACCCACCTGGTGGTCGCGACCGAATTCCTCGAGCAAAACCCCGACGTGGTCCAGGGTGTCCTCGAAGGGCTGGTAGCCGCAGTCGACTCAGCCAACGACGACCCGGCGGGGGCGCAGGCCACGGTCAACGCCGGAATCGAAGCGATCACCGGACGCCCGCTGACCCCGGAGACCATAGAAGGGGCTTGGCAGAACCTCACCTTTACCGTCGACCCGGTAGCAGACTCGCTGCGCGAATCGGCGGTGGACGCCGAGGCGGTCGGCCTCCTCGACCCGGTCGACCTGGCCGGTATCTACGACCTGACGCTGCTCAACCAGGTGCTGACCGTCATGGGTCGGCCCGAGATCGCCTCGTGACAACAGCAACGGTCAACCCCCCCGAACCCGCCCGGGCCGAAAGGCTCGGGCGGACGGCGGTGTCCATCAGGAACGTCTCGAAGACCTACGGTGATGGGCACAGCGCACTCCTAGCCCTCGACGACATCTCGCTCGATGTTGGAGCGGGCGAGTTCGTCTGCACCGTCGGCGCTTCCGGTTGCGGCAAGACGACGCTGCTCAATCTCATCGCCGGGATCTACCACGTCCAAAAGGGCACCATCGACGTGGGCGGCCGCCGCGTGTCGCTGATGTTCCAGGAGTCGGCGTTGTTCCCGTGGCTCACCGTGGAGCGCAACGTCGAACTGGCCCTCCAGCTGCGCAAGGTGCCAAAAGCAGAGCGCCGCGCCAAGGTGGCGGAGCTGCTCCGACTGGTCAGGCTGGACGGTTTCGCCGAGAATCGGCCCCACGAGCTTTCGGGGGGCATGCAGCAGCGTGTCGCAATCGCCCGTGCTCTCGCTCAGGAGGCCGAGGTGATGCTGATGGATGAGCCCTTCGGCGCTCTCGACGCCATGACTCGGGACGTTATGCACGACGAGTTGGAACGGATCTGGACCTCGACCGGGCTCAGCGTGCTCTTTGTAACCCACAACGTGCGCGAGGCGGTTCGGTTAGGCGACCGGGTGGTGGTACTCACCAGCCGGCCGGGGAGGGTTGCCGAGGAGATCGCCATCGACCTGCCCCGCCCGCGCCGGATCGACGACCGCGGGGTGTCCGAGCTGGCCGGGATGATCACCGACCGGCTCAAGGCAGAGGTCAGACGGCACGCCGACGACACCGGGGAAGACCAGCGTGGCTAGCACCGTCGACACCCTCGACCGCGAGCTGGCCGGGCTCGACGCCCTCGATCTGCGACGGACGAGCAAGGCCTCATGGGCGGTACGAGCCTGGTCGGCCACTTGGCCCAAGCTTGCGGCGGTGGCCTTGGCCCTGCTCTTCTGGCAGACGCTGATCTGGATCGAGTGGAAACCGCTCTACGCCTTCCCACCACCCGCTCAGGTTTTCGCCACGCTCGGTGATCTGGTTGCGACATCGGAGTTTTGGTTGGGGGTCGCCACCACGATGCGCCGTGCCCTGCTCGGGTTCGCAGTGGCCCTGGTGCTCGGCACCGTCGTCGGGTTGGCGGTTTCGCAGATGCCGCTGCTCCGCCGCGCCATTGGTTCGATGATCGCCGCACTGCAGACCATGCCCTCGATCGTCTGGTTCCCCCTGGCCATCCTGCTATTCCAGCTCAGCGAGACGGCGATCTTCTTCGTCGTCGTGCTCGGGGCGGCGCCCTCGATCGCAAACGGGCTGATAAGCGGCGTGGACCACATCCCTCCGTTATGGCTGCGCGCCGGCAAGGTGCTTGGTGCCCGCCGGTCTAGCGCATGGCGCCACGTGGTGATTCCGGCGGCGGTGCCCACCTACATCGCTGGGATGAAGCAGGGCTGGGCCTTCGCCTGGCGCTCGTTGATGGCGGGAGAGCTACTTGTCATCATCGCCAAGACCACATCCATCGGGGTCCGGCTCCACTTCGCCCGAGAGCTGTCGGATGCCGACCTGGTCATGGCGATGATGATCGTGGTCCTCGTGATCGGACTGCTCGTGGACCTCGCCTTCGCCAAAGTCGAGCTGGGCGTTCGCCGCCGCCGCGGCCTGATCGAACCAACCGGCTGATCCCGACGGAGCACCGTTGGGAGTTCACCAGCCCTCCTACCCGCTGCTACCGCAGCGGGTCCCTACCCCCTTTGGGGGCGACGGAATTGGACTCGCTTCCGTCTTCCGCCGGCCGTCTTCCGTCTTCCGCCTTCCGTCTGCCGTCTGCCGTCTTGAGCTAGTTGCTCCAGGTGACGGCTACGGCGGATGCCCAGCGGGAGGCGACGGCTTGGTAGTGCGAGCCGGCCCCTTGCCAGTCTTCGGCGTCGAGTGCCTCGATCGACGCCCACACCTCGGCCGCCGAATCGTCCAGCGCCAACTCGGCGCCGTCGAAGAGGGCCGCGACACCGCCGTAGTCGAGCTCGATCATGGCGTCCTCGGGGAAGCCCCCGATCCACTCCCCGAGCTCCTCGACCTCGGTCACCACGCCGTCGTCGAACCCAGCGCGGCGGAGCACCTCGATGGCATGGTCGATCCGCTCCGATCCGACCTTTCGTCCGGTGCGGTAGCGGATGGAGAGCTTGGGCTCACCGAGCTCGTCGGTGGTCTCGACCAACTCGCGCTGTGACGGCTCGAACATGATGAACCAACGCAGCGGCACGTGCCATGGCGACGTGAGGATGTAGGAGCGCGCAAGCGGCACCCCCTCGACCAGCCCCCTCAGTTCGGTGGCGGCACGGCGCGCCACCGATTCGGGGATAACCGCATCCCCACCCATCTCCCGGTATGCGTGATGGAAGGCGAGCACCCCCTCGAGCATCCGCACCCGTGGGGTGCGCGGACAGACAAACTCGGCCCCACCCCAGATTGCGATCAAGGCGTCGTCGCTGAGCGACTCGGCGAGCAGCCCGTAATCGGTGACACGCAGCCGCCTCGGACCGCCCTCCAACCGATGGGGCGGTGGAGGGAGCCCTCCTGCTGCATCCACCGTCTCGGACGGTAGATAGACGCGTAGGTAGGCGGCTTGGGTCACCTCTCGATGGTACCCAAGGCGGCTTCGGTACCCGCCCCGTCGCTGCCGGCGCTCGCCCGGTAGACTCGCCGCAGGGCCAGGTGAAAGGGTCGCCCCGGGCTATGGGAGTCTTCGACCAGATGACCTCGGAGAGCCACGAGGAGGTGCTCTTCGGGTTCGATCGAGTATCCGGCCTTCGCAGCATCATCGCCATACACTCGACCGTTCTGGGTCCCGCCCTCGGCGGGACCCGATTTTTTCCGTACCCGGATGAGGCTGCCGCCCTGCGCGACGTGCTTCGGCTCTCCCAAGGGATGACCTTGAAGGCGTCCGCTGCCGGGTTGGACCTGGGTGGCGGCAAGGCGGTCATCATCGGCAACCCGGCCACGGATGGCAGCGAGCGGCTCTTCCGTGCCTACGGGCGAGTTGTGGATTCGCTGGCCGGCCGGTTCATCACCGCCGAGGATGTGGGGACCAGCGGATCCGACATGGAAATGATCCACCGCGAAACGCCCTGGGCACTCGGCATCCCGGTCGAGGAAGGAGGCTCGGGAGACCCGTCGCCGTCGACGGGTCAAGGCTTGATGGCGGCACTGCGAGCTGTGGCGATCCACATCTGGAACGACGACCACCTCCACGGTCGCCGTGTGGCGGTGCAGGGGGTGGGCAAGGTCGGGGGGGCCCTGGTCGAGCTGTTGGTCGACGCCGGGTGCGAAGTGGTGGTATCCGACATCAACGATGAAGCAGTCGCCCGGGCTGTCGATGTCTACGGGGTCAAGGCGGTGGAACCCGACGAGATCCTCTCGGTGCCTTGCGATGTTCTCTCCCCTTGTGCCATGGGTGGAGTGCTCGACTCCGCCTCAATCCCCAGGTTGCGGTGTGAGGCGGTGGTGGGCAGCGCCAACAACCAGCTGGCAGAGGACGAAGATGACCTGCGGCTGGCCGCCGTCGGCATCCTCTATGCCCCCGACTTCGTGGTGAACTCGGGTGGGTTGATCAATGTTGCCGAGGAGCTCTCCGGTTATCTGCCGGAGCGTGCCGCTCGCCGCGTGCAAGGGGTGGGAGAAGCCACAGGAGCCATATTGCGGCGGGCCGACCAGACGGGGACGACCCCGCACCGCGCCGCCACCGAGGTTGCCGAGGAGAGGCTTGCCGCCATCGGCGAGCTGAAGCGCTGGAGGAGGAGGGAATGACGACGACCGAGCGTGACGGGGTCCTCCCCTGGCTCGAGTTGGGCACCGCACGCCACGACCACCACGTGCTGGGGCTGTCCGAGGAGCGACTGGTCGCGATGTACCGGTGCATGCTCCTTGCCCGGCGGATGGACGATCGCATGTGGGCCCTCAACCGGCAGGGCCGGGCGCCCTTCGTCGTCTCATCATCGGGCCACGAGGCGGTCCAGGTGGCAAGCGTCTTCGCATTCGACCCGGAGGTCGATTGGCTGCTCCCCTACTACCGCGACATGGGTGTGGCACTCGCCTGGGGCTCGGCGGTGGTGGACGTTCTCGCCGCCGTGTTCACCCGCAAGACCGACCCCACCAGCGGTGGCCGCCAGCTTCCCAACCACTGGTCCGACCCCGACCGGCGGGTGCTGACCCATTCCTCCACTATCGCAACGCAGTACCCGCATGCCGCCGGGATCGCCCAAGCGCTTCGTCTCGACGGCCGACCCGGGGTGGTGGCGGTCTACGGCGGGGAGGGCTCGACATCGGAGGGCGACTGGCACGAGATGATGAACTTCGCCGGGATCCACTCGCTCCCGCTGATCTGCATCATCGAGAACAACCGCTATGCCATCTCGGTAGCGGACACCGAGCAGGTCGGGGGGCGGATCGTCGATCGGGCGAAGGGTTATGGCGTGGCCGGTGTCGAGGTCGATGGCAACGACCCGCTCGCCGTCTATGCCGTGGTGCGCGAGGCGGCGGACCGAGCCCGGGCCGGCGGGGGCACCACGCTGGTCGAGGCCCAGACGTACCGCTACTACGCCCACACCTCAGACGACGACGACCGCCTCTACCGCACTCGCGAGGAGGTGGACCTGTGGCGCCGCCACGACCCGCTGGCGGTGCTCAAGCAGTACCTGATCGAAGCCAGGCTCCTCTCGGAGCGCGACGAGGAGGCGATGGAGTCGTCGATCGCCGAGGAGCTGGCCTCTGCGGTGACCGAAGCGGAGTCCGCCCCCGAGCCGGACGATCCCTACAGCCACGTCTACGCCAACCCGATCGTCCCCGATACCCCGTCCACCCAGCCCGAACCGGGGCCTAAGGGCGATTCGGTCAACCTGATCACCGCCATCAACCGGACCCTTCACGAGATCCTCGAAGCGCACCCCGAGACGGTCGTGTTCGGTGAGGATGTCGCCGATCCCAAGGGCGGTGTCTTCAAGGCGACCCAGGGCCTCTCGGCCCGTTTCGGCGCCAACCGCTGCTTCAACACCCCCATCGCCGAGTCGCTCATCGCCGGGCTAGCGGTTGGGATGGCCGCTACCGGCAAGTTGCCGCTGGCCGAGCTTCAGTTCGCCGACTACGTGCACCCCGCCTTCGATCAGATCGTCTCCGAGATCGCTCGCATCCACTACCGCTCCAACGGGCGGTGGAGGATGCCATTGGTTCTCCGCGCGCCCTTTGGTGGGGGGATCCACGGTGCCCTCTACCACTCGCAGTCGATCGAGGCCTACTACTCGCACGTTCCCGGGCTCAAGGTGGTGATCCCGTCCACGCCGGCGGACGCCAAGGGCCTGCTGTGGAGCGCGGTGGAGGACCCCGACCCCGTCTTCTACATGGAACCGAAGAAGCTCTACCGGCTCGGAAGGTATCCCTTCCCCGACGGTGAGTGGAAGGTCCCCCTCGGCAAAGCGGCAATCCGTCGGGCAGGTACCGGGCTCACCTTGCTGACCTACGGCGCGATGACGCATTTCTCGCTCGAGGCCGCGGCGGCGCTCGACGAGGAGGGGATCGATGTCGAGGTGATCGACCTGCGTTCCCTCCGTCCGTTGGACTGGCCCACCATCGAGTCGTCGGTGCAGAAGACATCTCGGGTGCTCATCGTCCACGAGGACAACGAGTTCGGCGGGTACGGCGCCGAGCTTGCCGCACAG
>DATADW010000165.1:0-19860 GCA_036258335.1 Acidimicrobiia bacterium | reverse complement strand
GGCGGGATGCGGTGAGCCCGGCAAAGGCGAGGATCCCGCCGGCAACGACGATGGCGAGCAGCGGAGCGGCCACGTGATAAGCGAGGAAGAGGCTCCCCAGCGAGACCACCACCAAGGCGAGCACGGCGAAGGCGGCCAGGGGAACACCGACCCCGGTGGAGAGGCGGCGGCGGACCGCGCTCGACTCGTCGGCAGTGGCGGCGTCGAGCCCCACCGGGACGGCGAGGACCTGGACGACAGCCGCAGTGATCATCCCCAGCACCGCGCCGCCGAAGAGCACCAGCAGCAGCCCGGAGCGCACCCCGATCTGGATCACCGTCTCGTCGGCCTCGGAGGGCTGCCCGGCCAGGTTGAGGAGCAGCGCGGCGCCGACGACACCGACTAGCAAACCTGTGACCCCCCCAACCAGGGCGGCCATGCCGGGCCGTCCCTCGATGCGCAACTCCGGCCGGAACCACGCCGGGACGGTCCGCACCGCCACCCCCACCAGTGCACCGAACAGCAGCGAGACGACAGCGCCGACCACCACCACGGGAAGGGCGGTGACCTCAATGGCGGGGCGGAAAGCGCCGGGCTCACCGACCAACGTGACCCGGTCGACCACGAGCGGCGTCACCGCCACCGCGGCGACAATCCCCAGCGCAGCACCTGCCAAACCGCCGACACCCGCGGCCCAGCGCAGCCGATCCGACACGGGGGCTGCCTCCAGGTCCTCGTCCTCGATGATCGCCGCTATGCGCCCGGGCTCGGGTACCAGTGCCGGGAGGGGGGGAACCGACGGTGCAGGTGGAGTCGCCTCGGGCGCCGATGGGGCAGCCTGCTCGGGTGAAGCCGCTGGCTCCGGCTCGGGAGCAGAGGCGGCGGTGTCGGTGTCTGGAGCCGGGGCCACAGACCCTCCCCCCGCCCATGCGATCAACACCTCGTCGACGGTGGTTCCCGAGGCCTGCGCCCGGGCGGCTGCCGAGCGCTGGACGATCGCCTCGGGGGCATTGAGCGCTCTCGCCACCGCCTCGAGGTACTCGCTCATCGCCGGGGAGCATAGCCAGGGGGTCGGTGCCTGCCCTGGGCATGGGCGGCCACACTCTCCCCGCCGAGCGGCCATAATTGGACCGATGGAACAGCGCAGCGCAGCCCGCAACGAACAGGCTCCGAAGGCGAGCGAGCGGGTCGAGGAGAGACTCCACCGGCTCAGCGCCGAAAGCGCCCAGCGGGTATTGGAGCGTGCCATCGCCGAGCACGCACCGGATGACCCAGGACTCACCCGGTCGGACCTGCTCCGCATCGCTCAGGAGTTGGACATCGATCCGGCCGTGGTTGAGCGGGCGCTCGCCGAGGAGTTGTCAACCAGCCCGGAGCCTGAACGGGTGGGGTTGCTCGCTCGGATCACGGGTCTCGGGCATTTGCACCAGCGCCGCATGAGCGACCGTCCGGTGCCTTGGCTCGAGCGCGCCGCTGTGTCCTGGCTGGCCGGAGAGGAGGGTCTGCGTCTGCAGCGCCGCACCGGCCAAGGCGGAGTTTGGATCGCCGACGGACGGCTGACCGCCCGGGTTCGGCTCGGGCTGCGGCTCACTCGGGGGACGCGGACGTTGCGATCCGCCGACCGGGTGCTTGTCGAGGTCCGGGCGCTGGGAGGCGGGCAGAGCTTGGTCGACATCCGAGCGGACGCTTCGAACCTGCTCGGGCGGGGCCGCACGGTCGTCCTGGCAGGGACCGCGGCCGGCTTTGTGCTCTTCCTCGTCGGAGCGATGTCCGGTGCGATCGGCGACGGCGCCGGCGCCGGAATCCTGGTGGCGCTGCTGTCGTGGACGGCCACGGTGGTGGCTTTGCGGGGGTGGGGCCGCCGGTTGCGCGCCGCATTGACTACGGCGGTCGAGGTGATCAGCTCGTCTGCCGCCCATCCCTGGAGCCGGTCCTAACCTGGGAGACGAGCGGAGAGGAGAACCCTATGAAGAAGGCCTTGCTTATCCTCAGCATTCTCGGTGTGATCGCACTGATTGCCTGGAAGATGATGGAGGAGACCGAGTAGCGGCTTCGCCGTCACCCGACCTGGTCCGCCACTACCCGTAGATCGGGCCGATCCCTGAGAAAGAGGTTGATCGCCCTGGCGATCTCCTCATGGTGTGTCAGCGGCGCCTCGTGGCGAGCATCGAGCTCGACCACCTTGGCGTCTGGGATCAGCGCAGCGAGACGGTACTGAGCGGCGACCGGCACTAGCTGGTCGTGAGCGGTGATGATCACCAATGAAGGCTGGTCAAGCCGGCCGATCCAGCGGGTGCTGTCAAAGGAGAGCGCGGCGAACCCCGACAGCCAATAGAGGTCGGGGTCGCGACTCATCTGGTGCGCCCACATCCAGCGCTGGTGTCTGGGCTGTAGCGCCCCTACCCGCCTCAGGTAGTGATACCGGATGCGCGACAACTCCACCCGGCTCACCCTGTCGAGGGCCCGCCCGAGGAAGAAGAGGGCTCGCGTCCCCCAACGCTCTCGTGCCCTCGGGGCGGGTTGAGCGGCGGTCCCGCCCAAAATCAGCTTGACCACCATGTGCGGATGACGGTGGGCCAGTTCCTGAGCGACCATCCCGCCGAGGCTGTACCCGGCGACCACTGCGCTGTCGACGCCGAGCGCATCCATCACCTGAGCGACCTCGTCGGCCAGTCGGGACACGTCGAACCGCTCCCGAACCAATTCGGAGTGCCCTGAGTTGCGGTTGTCGAGAGCGATGATCCGGTGTTTCTGGTCAAGCGAAGGGATGATCCGCTGCCACACCACCGCCGAGTGATCGCCCCACCCGTGGATGAGGACCAGCGGCTGACCGTCGGGGTCGCCCGTCTCGCGAAAGAACATCTCCTGGTCACCGATGAAGACCGACCTGCCGGGGAGCCGCATCGGCGCCTCTTGGGGGCCATCGAACGTCGGCGGGACCTCCGGACCGAATAGCCGCCAAATGAACCAGGCGGCGAGCAGCCGGCGCAGCCAACGCAGCATCAGGTACCTCGCAGCTGATCGATGGCGAACACATGGTCGGCCACCGGCCGACCTCCGACCAGGTGCTCGGCGATGATCCGGTCGATGACCTCTTCTGTCACGGAGTGGTACCAGATACCGTCGGGGTATACCACGACGATTGGCCCCTGTTCGCAGATCCTCAGGCAGTCGGCCTTCGTGCGGAGCACCGCACCCGACCCGGGTTGCGGCACCGGATCGGCATCCATGTCACCCTTCCAGGCGGGTGGAGCGCTGGCCAGCCCAAGCGCCTTGAGCCGGGACTTCAGGTGCCTCCACACCCGGCCCGATTCGTCATATCCGGAGCATCGTGGGTTGGACTGCTCGGCGCAGATGAAAAGGTGACGCTGAAGTCCCCCGATGGAGAGCGCCTGTGCGATGGTTTGCAGCCGCTGGTCGAGGTCCGGTGAGCGGTCAGCCACGGCCAGGACGGTAGACGGCCGCAGCCACCCCCCTTCGCGACCGGAGCCATCTGCCGTCTTCCCTTCTGCCGTCTTCCGTCTTCCGTCTTCCGTCTTCCGTCTAACTCTCACTCCACAGAGATCCGCCCCGCCACACCGTCGGTCACTTCGCCGATCAACGCCGCGGCCGGGGTCCCGGCGGCGGCGAGCCCAACCAGTACCCCTTCGACCTGGGCGGAGTCGACCGCCGCCAACAACCCGCCGCTCGTCTGGGCATCGGCCAGCAGCATCCGATCCTGCTCCGTCGCCGATCCGAAGTCGGTGAAGCGGGATGCGCTTTCCAGGTTGCGCCGACTCCCACCTGCGTAGACCCCGGAGGCGATCATCCGCCTGGCGCCGGGGAGCTCGGGGACCGATCCCGTCCGCACCACGGCGGCGGTGCCGCTGGCGCGCATCATCGCCCCAAGGTGGCCGAGCAGCCCGAACCCGGTCACATCTGTTGCCGCCTTCACCTGGTGCGCCCCAAGCACGTCGGCAGCCGTGGCGTTGAGCGTTGCCATGACCTCGGTGGCCGCCACCACCTCGCCGGCCGAGGCCTGAGCCCGCTTCACCCCGGTGGTCACCACACCCGATCCAACCGGCTTGGTGAGGACCAGTTGGTCTCCCGGACGGGCAGCGTGGTTGGTCATCAGGCGGTCCTCGTCGACCACGCCGGTCACCGCCAGCCCGTATTTCGGTTCGGGGTCGTCGATGGAGTGCCCGCCGGCTATGACGCAGCCAGCCAGCTCGCAGACCGCGGCGCCGCCCTCCAGCACCTCCCTCAAGAGGTCGAAGGGCAAATCGCCACGTGGCCAGCCCACGATCTGCAGGGCGCTCACCGGCCGACCGCCCATGGCGTAGACATCGGAGAGGGCGTTGGCGGCGGCGATGCGGCCCCAGTCGTAGGCGTCATCGACGATCGGGGTGAAGAAGTCGACCGTATGCACCAACAGCTGCCCATCGAGACGGAAGACAGCGGCGTCGTCCCCGGTCTCGATCCCCACCACGAGATCGGGATGACGTGCCGCCGGATGGCTCCTCAGCCGGGAAAGCGCATCATTGAGGTCTTCGGGGCCGAGCTTGCAAGCGCACCCGGCGCCGTGCGAATAGGAGGTGAGTTTCACCGCCGCCATTCCATGAGACGGTAGCCCCGGGGGAAACTCGAGCCCGGCTGGTCCTTGCTCGGCGCGCAACTACTCTTGTCCGCTCACCGAGGCGAACAACATGTCCGAAGACACCGTTTGGCTCACCAGGGCCGCACACGACAAGCTGAAGATCGAGCTCGAGGATCTCCTCGGCAACGGCCGCCGCGACATGGAGGAGCGGCTCTCCGAGGCGCGGTCGCACGGTGACATCAGGGAGAACGCCGACTACGACGCCGCCAAGGACGAGCAGGCATTGATGGAGGCGCGCATCCGCCAGTTGCAGCACATCCTCGATACGGCGGAAGTGCGCGATGTCGAGGACACCGGAACGGTCCAGGTGGGCTCGGTGGTGACGGTGGTTGACGGCGACAGCGACCCGATCGAATACCTGGTGGCTCCCCAGGAGAACAAGGTGCCCGGGTTCCTCCTCGCCTCCCCTGGTAGCCCGCTTGGCCGGGCGCTGATCGGTGCTGCCGTGGGCGACGACGTCAGCTACGAGGCGCCGGGGGGTGTCTTCACCCTTCGGATAGCCGACATCCGCCCCTTCGAGGGTTAGGGATCGCCAGCCGGCGGTACGCTCACCGACCGCCTCACCAAGGGACCGGCGTCGGTGCGGATACGTCTGCTCAAGCCTCGAGAACTCGCAGCCCGCCTCCTTGACCTAGCGCGCCGTCGTCCCGACGAAGTCGAGGAGTACCTCGACACCCACGGTGAGGAGTGGGAGGCACTAGCTGGCGCCAACCCGCACGATGTAGCCGACATCCTCGAGGAGTTGGGCGAGGAGGCGGCGACCGAGCTGCTCATCGACCTGCCACCGGCCGAGGCGGCCGAGATCCTCGAGGAGATGCGCACCGAGCTTGCCGCCGACATCCTCGAGGTCCTTCCACCAGAGGATGCCGCCGACCTCTTGGAGGGGATGGACACCTCGGAGGCGGCCGACCTCCTCGCCGAGGTCGAGCCGGAGGTGCGGAGCAGGCTCATCGCAGAACTGGAAGAGGAGTTCGCCGGCGAGGTTCTCGAGTTGCTCGCCTACTCGGCGGACTCCGCCGGCGGCATCATGACTACCGAGATCGCCGCACTTCCAGTAGGGATGAGCGCCGGCGAGGCGATCGAGGCCATCCGCCGCCTCCACGACGAGTTGGAGGATCTCTCGTACGTCTACGTGGTCGACGGGCAGCAACGGCTGGTCGGCGTCCTGTCCTTCAGGGATTTGGTGTTCAATCGACCCGGCGTAGGGCTCGATGAGGTGATGGTCGCCGATCCGATCGCGGTCGCGGCCGCGGCCGATCGTGGCGAAGTCGCAGAGTTGATCCAGCGGTATCACCTCTTCGGTCTTCCGGTGATCGACAGTTCCCGGCGGCTGCTGGGGATGGTGACGACAGAGGCTGCGCTCGAAGTCGTGCAAGAGGAGGCGAGCGAGGACTTCGCCGTTGCGGTCGGTGCCGGAGCCGAGGAGACGGTGCACACCCCGGTGCCCCGCTCGATCCGGAGCAGGCTTCCGTGGATCTCCTTCGATGTTGTGATCTCGTCGGTGGTGGTGGTGGCAATCAGCCGGTTCAGCGGGATCCTGGAGCAGTTCACCGTTCTTGCCGCGTTGATGCCTCTCGTGGCGCGGGTCGGTGGTGATGCCGGCGCCCAGAGCCTCGCCGTGGTCATACGCGGGCTGGCCTCCGACGACATCTCGAGTTCGGCCGTGGCCAGAGTGATCCGACGAGAAACGCTGATCGGTGCGCTCAACGGGCTGGCTATCGCGGTCCTCGCAGGGGTCCTGGGCTACGTGCTCCAGACGATCCGGGGAGGCCCCGACCCATTGCAGATCGGGTTGGCGATGACCATCGCCGCATGGGCCAACCTAATGATCGCCGGCTTGGCCGGCGCCGGCATCCCCTTGGCGCTGCGAGCGCTCGGTTTCGACCCGGCGCTCGGCTCGAATCTCTTCCTGACCACAGTCACCGACCTGCTCGGGTTCGCCGGGTTCCTCGCGGTGGCATCGGCCCTGCTCACCTGAGGCCCTCGGACGGGTTGGCCGCGCCGCGCCGGTCCCACAACTCGACGATCCGCTCCTTGTACACCGAGAACGCCTCGTCAGGCGTATCGCCGACGCCCAACTGGTGGACGATCGGCTCAAGCGATCACGAACCGATGATGAACGACCCCAGATCGGAATACGGGCCGAGGAACACGACCCGATTGCCATTCTCCAGCCGCAGGACGTAATGGCGGGTCTGTTGGGGGGTCAGGTTCTCCGGGTTGCGGATGACGGCGCGCAGCGCCTGCTGTGAATCGACCACGTCGAGCTGGGCGACAGGCTCATTTGCCTCGATGATGTCAAGAACCAGGTTCGAAAGGTCGATCTCCGTGTAGTCACCAGGCTCGATCAGGACCACAAGCCGGTCCCCGCTGTCGGACGGCTCCCGGTGACGGATGTCATAGGAGATCTCGATGGGTTCCCGAATGCTGGTCGACGTGCTGCGATTCGCGCCGCCACGAGGCCGCGTCGTGTCGGGAGCAGCTGCCACCGTCGTGACCGGGGCGAGCGAAGTGTCCGTGACAGCAGTGGAAGCGGATGGCTCATCGTTGGAGCACGCGGCAAGGACGATCACCGCAAGAGCGGCGGCGGTGACGCCGCGCAACGCTCGACCGGAGACCGGAGAAAGTCGTTGCATGCTGGTATCTCCCTCGAGTTGGACGGCTCTTCAACGCCGTGGTTTTACCGCAGGTTCCCCCCAGCCCCGCACCGACCGCGGCTGCCTGGCCGCTCGTGGTTTCTGGGCGAGACCTTATTGTGGCAGGACCGGATAGATGGGTAGCCTGACTCGAGTGCGAGTGCAGATGAGGCGAGCCGCCGCCGCAGTGGTGGTATGCCTGCTTCTCGGACTGTTGCCGGCCGCTGGCTATGCCAGGCCTGCCGTTGCCAGCGCGCCGAATTGTCGACCCACCACGATCAGCGATCTGACCCCGGACGAGGACGACTCCACTACAACGACCACCGTCCCCACGACGGTTCCCGCTGATGAGCCAACCATCCAACCCGTGGACGGGATGGACGGCGGTGAAGCATCGGCCCCCGGTGGCGCGCTCTTTGGCGTCGGGGTCGGGGTGACAGCTCCTTTGCTCGCCCGGGTCACCGCGGTGGCGGCGTCGCACTCACAGACCCCTCCGAGGGGCCCCCGGCCGGAGACAACTACCACCACCCTGCCGGGGCACCCGACCACGACCCTCGGCCCGCCGACCACAACTGTCCCGCCGGTTACCACGACGACCATGCCGCGGCCGACAGACACCACGGTCCCGGAGACGACGACCACGACCATGCCACTCGCCACCGTGCCGACGACGACCGTCCCCGAGACCACGACGACGGTCCCGGAGACGACCACGGTCCCACCCACGACGACCACGGTGCCTCCGACCACGACGACCTCGCCGAGAACCGTCGTAAAGAGAGGGTCCTGCTTCGTCTATCGGATGACCTATCCCATAGTTGGAGAGTCGGCCAACGTGTCTCCATTTGGCGCAGCGCGCGATGGCGGGGCAAGGCTCCATGCCGGGAACGACCTCATGGCACCGAGGATGAGCCCGGTGGTTGCGGTGCGAAGCGGGCTGGTGGAGAAGATCGAGTACGGCGGCTACCTCTCCGGGACGTCGATCCGGATCCGTCACGACGACGGATGGTCCTCGCACTACATCCATCTCAACAACGACCTCTACGGGACCGATGACGGCAGGGGAGAGGGCGTGAGGCCCGGGCTGGCCGTAGGGGACCGGGTCAAGAGGGGCGAACTGATCGGCTGGGTTGGTGACAGCGGCAACGCCGAGGGAACCATCCCCCATCTCCACTTCGAGCTCCGCAACCCGTCGGCGGTTCCGGTCGATCCCGAGCCAAGCCTGAACGCCGCCCGCCACACCAAGGTCTCTTTCGACGGACCGTCACCTGCCTTCATCGATATCGCCGGTCATCCTCGTGAAGTCATGATCAACCTGCTGGCCTCGGCCGGATTGGCGACGTCATGCGGCAAGCGGAGCCTCGACTTCTGTCCCAACAGCTCGGTCACCGGGCGGGCGCTCCGTGAGGTCGTCACCGCCTGGCAGGGAGAAGGTGTCCGGATCGCCCGGCTCATCCCCTACAGCGTGCCCTTCGACACCAGCCACCTCGCCGCAAGCGAACCCGGTGCCCCCGTGGCGGCCGAAGATACCGAAGCCGCTCCGGCAGGGACGGTTCTGTTGACCGCCCCGGCTGAGGGGCGCCCGGCAGATGGTGCCGCCGGCCGCGAAGCTCTCGCCGATGAGAAGCGCCAGCGCGCAGCGACCGCTCCTTCGCCGGCCCAGGTCGACACCGGATGCGGCCAGTGGAGGCTGTGCGACTCAACAGCGGTGTCGCTCGAAGAAGTTGCGGCTGTCATCGACGGCGTTCTCGGTCTGGAACAGGTCCCAGGCAGGACGGCCCCGAATGCCCCGATGTTGGATGCGGTCCGGGCGCTCACCTACCACGGTGTGCTCTCCACCTGCACCGATCGGCCGGCGGCGCTGCTCGGGCACCGAGTCAGCCGGGGGGCGCTCGCATCGCTGATGACCAGGGCGGCAGGTATAGCCGAGACCGAGCCTTGCGACACCGCCGCTATCGCAGAGATGCACCTGTACGGCGGCCCCTACCGGCTCCCGGTCATTACCCGCCCCTTCGTCGACTGACGAATTCACCAACGGTCCGGGTTTCCGCCTGGACCCGCGCCGCGAAGGCCCCTGCCAGCTTGATGGACACTTCGCCGATCGGATAGTTGCGGTCATCGACCTCGATCACCGGAGTGACCTCCTTGACCGTTGAGAAGGCAAGAGCCTCATCGGCGCCGAGCAGCCGGTCGAGATCAAACGTGCCTTCGACAACGGCCACCCCTCGCCCCTCTGCCTCTTCGAGCAACACCCTTCTAGTGATCGAGTCGAGAATCCCCAGGTCGAGGGTTGGCGTCTCCAGGACCCCGTCGCGCACCCAGCCCACCGAGAAGGTCGGGCCCTCCAGAACCCAGCCCTCATTGCTTACCAACAGCGCATCGGACTTCCCCGAGCGGCGAGCAGCGCGGGTCGCAGCCATGTTGGGCGCATAGCTGAGCGTCTTCGCCCCGGACAGTTCCCACGCTGCCCCGCCGGCATGCCATGGCGCCGGGACCGCAGCCAGCGTGACTGTCGGCTCGGTCGGTGGAAGAGACAGGGCCATCACCACCACCCGAGGTTGGCCCTCGGGTTGGTCGGCGGTGCCGCCCCGGGTGGCCAGGATCCGAACGATCCCGTCGCCGGCTGCCGCAGACACGTCGTCCACCCATCCAGCGATCTCGGCCTTGTCGGGGAGATCGAGCTCGAGCATCGCCGCGCTCCGTCGGAGACGGGCGAGATGGGCGTCGCTCTGGAAGGGAACTCCCCGATAGGAGCGGATGGCCTCGAAGCACCCGTCACCCCGCAGCACCACGCCGTCAAAGACTGGGAGGACGGCGTCGCCCGCGGAGAAGGCGACACCGTCGACCAAAACCCGGGGAGCGGTCGTCATCTCACCCGCCGCGGTACCTGTTGGTGATGGGCATTCGTCGCTCCTTGCCAAAAGCTCTGGTGGTGATCTTCACCCCGGGCGCCGCCTGGCGACGCTTGTACTCGTTGCGATCGACCAGTCGCGTCACCCACTCGACCACTTCTCTGTCGATCCCCTGATCGACGATCTGGTCGACCGAGAGATCGGCTTCGATGTATCCGGCGAGTATCAGGTCGAGCACGTCATAAGGGGGAAGGCTGTCGCTGTCCTTCTGTCCCGGTCTCAACTCCGCTGAAGGCGGTTTCTCGATGCTGCTCGGCGGTATCACCTCGGCCTGGAGGTTGCGCCATCGGGCGAGCCGGTAGACCAGCGTCTTGAAGACGTCCTTGAGCACGGCGTAGCCCCCCACCATGTCGCCGTAGAGGGTGGAGTACCCCGCTGCCATCTCCGACTTGTTCCCGGTGGCAACCACCATCGCCCCGAACTTGTTGGAGAGCGCCATGAGGATCGCCCCCCTGATCCGTGCTTGCAGGTTCTCCTCGGTGACCCCCGGGGAGGAGCCGGCAAACAGCGGCTCGAGCACTTCGAGGTAGGCGGAGAAGACCTGGTCCATAGGGACGAGGTCGAACCGGATCCCGAGCCTGGCGGCCAAGTCCTTAGCGTCGAGCACCGACCCCTCCGAGCTGTGACGGGAGGGCATGCCCACCCCCCAAATCGATTCCGGCCCGAGAGCGTCCACCGCAATGGCGGCGGTGAGGGCCGAGTCGATCCCACCGGAGAGGCCGATCAGCACGTGGGTGAACCCGTTCTTGCGGACATAGTCGCCGAGGGCGAGTGTGAGGGCGCGGTAGACCTCCGCCTCCTCCGGTTCCAGCAACTCGGCGACATCGGGCTGCAACGGGATCCGCGGAAACGCAAGCGGCCCGGGCCGCACCGGCACCGCATCCCCGACCCGTTGGTCGTCCACCTCGAGATCGACCAGCAAGCGGTGCTCCTCGAACTGAGGTGATCGAGCCACGACCCGGCCGTCGGCCGTGATCGCCACCGAGGCGCCGTCGAATACCAGCTCGTCCTGTCCACCGACAAGGTTGAGGTAGACCACTGGCACCCCGCAGGCTCGGGCGCGGTCGGCCAACATCGCCTCGCGAGCTACCGCCTTTCCGTAGTGAAAGGGCGAGGCGTTGATGTTGAGCAATACCTTTGCCCCAGCGGCGGCCTGCCTGGAGGGGGGACCATCCGGCAGCCAGATGTCCTCGCATATTGAGATGCCGACGACGACACCGCCGATGTCCCAGACCCGGTCGGGGGCAGCTCCAACCGAGAAGTAACGGTCCTCGTCGAACACGCCGTAGTTGGGGAGCAACACCTTGTGATAGACACCCCGCAGCCGTCCCCGACACAGCACCGCCGCCGCGTTGGCCACGTTACGAGGAACCGAGTCGGCGGCGTGGCGACCCGCCCCCTCCTGCCGGTCCACGAAACCGACGACTGTGGTCGTCTCTCCGGAAACTGCAGCAAGGCGGTCTACGACCTTCCGGTTGGCATCGATGAACCCCGGTCGGAGGACAAGGTCCTCGGGGGGATAGCCGGTCACAGCCAACTCGGGAAGGAGCAAGACGTGGGCACCGGCCTCCTCTGCCCAGCGCATGGCCTCGAGGATGGCCGCTTCGTTGCCGGACAGGTCACCGACCACCAGGTCGAGTTGGGCGCCCGCCACCCGCAAGACGGTCATGCGGTCAGCTTAGAGACGGGTCCGGACGCCGCTGCGGGCTGTCACATGAGGGCCGCGGTCTTGCCCTTCTCGGCGTCGCGCAGACGGCTGCACATGGTCACCAACAGCTTGAAGGTGATGCTCGGGGACGACTTCAGCAACGGATGGAAGTCCCACGACGGCACACCAAAGGTGCGGAGCGGGGTGGCCGCGGTCACGGTTGCGGTGCGAGGCCCGCCGTCGATCATCGAGACCTCGCCGAACCACTCGCCTGCTCCGAGTTTGGCCACGGTCCGGTCTCTCTTGATGACGCGAGCCTCGCCATCGAGGATGAGGTGGAACCCGACCCCCTTCTCGCCCTCGGTGACGACGACACGACCTTCGGCGTGGTCCACCACACGTCCGGTCCTGGCGAGTTGGTCGAGCTCCCGTCGCGTGAGATCGGAGAACAACGGCACTCGCCGCAGCATCTCGATCTGCTGCTTCCTCGACACCACAAACATCACCTCCGTCCCGCGGGAATGCCAGCCTACGCACGCCAGGGAGGCGCACGGGGGTGGGGCGTACCCTGTCCACGTGCGTTTGCATGATGATTCACCGGCCCGCCTCGGCGTCTGGGACGGGCTCCTGCCGAGGTTGGCTGCCATCGGATGGGTCGACTCTGGCGGTTTGGTGATCGAGCCTGCGGCCGGGCTATTACGTCTCTTGCGAGGTGGGCCCGACCCCGAGGGGGCGCTGGAGCGGCTCATCGCCGTGGTCGAATCGGATCGCCGGTTGGCGGGGCTTGCTCTTGCTGACGTGGAGATCGGATCAGCGCTGGTTGCGCTCTGCGGAGCCAGCCGTGCTCTATCGGCGAACATCGCCGCCCACCCCAACTGGCTCGATGTCCTGTACGACGGCGATCCTCACCTTCGACTTGAAGTTGAAGCTGAGGAGAGAGACTCGGAGCTGCGGATCTTCGCCCGTCGCTCCTTGCTTCGCATCGCGGTCGAGGACCTCAGTGGGCGGCTCGAGATGCCCGAGGTCGGTAAGAGATTGGCCGATGTGGCAGACACCGCGGCGAGGGCGGCACTCGCATGGTCGAAGGAAGAGGTGCTGTCATCGCCCCGTTTCGAGAGCCTGGCCGATGTCCCCATCGCTGTCGTGGCCATGGGCAAGTGGGGCGCCGCCGAGCTCAACTATTCCTCAGACATCGACTGCCTTTTCGTCTACGACCTCGTCGCCGATTCCGACCGGGCCCGCCATGCGGCTCAGCGCATCTCCGCTGCGTTCAAGAACTTGCTCACCCGGCCCACACCCGATGGCATCGTCTTCAGGGTGGACGCCGACCTACGGCCCGAGGGCAAGAACGGGCCGTTGGCCCGGAGCCTGGCCTCCTACACCGCCTACTACCAGAAGTGGGGTGAGCCGTGGGAATCCCAGGCGCTGCTCAAGGCGCGACCCGTGGCCGGCGACGCCAACCTCGGGGAACGCTTCACCCAAATGGCAACAGGAGTCGTGTGGCCCGACACACTCGACCCGGCGGCGATCCGGTCGATAAGAGCGATGAAGGCTCGCAGCGAGGCGAGGGTGGAGCAACGGGGTCATACCGCCACCGAGATCAAACGGGGATTCGGTGGGATACGCGACGCCGAGTTCGCCGTGCAGCTACTCCAACTGGTCCACGGTCGGTTTGATGCCTCGCTGCGACCTCGAGCAACCCTCGATTCGCTTGCCTCGTTGGGTGCCGGCGGCTATGTGCGGGAGGAGGACGCCGAAGCACTCGCCGCCTCGTACCGATGGCTGCGCACCCTGGAGCACCGACTCCAACTGTGGGACATGCGGCAGACCCACGCCCTGCCCACCACAGCCGCCGGACGAGAGCGGGTGGCAAAGGCCATGGGGTACCGCGACATGACTGGGAGCCCGGCGATCGATCAGTTCGAGGATGACCTCCAAATCCACCGATCCAGCGTCCGAGGCATCCACGAGCGGCTCTTCTACAGGCCACTGCTCGACGCCCTCGCCGCCTCGCCGACTGTGCGGCTCACCCCCGATGAGATCGCCCGCCAGCTGGCGGCGCTCGGATTCGAGGATGTCGTGTCGGCGCGGCGTGCGGTCGACGAGTTGACCGGCGGGCTGTCTCGTCGCTCACGGCTCATGCGGCAAACCCTCCCGCTGGTGCTCGACTGGCTCTCGTCCTCCCCCGACCCCGATCTGGGGCTCAACCAACTTCGAGTGCTGGTCACCTCCACCACGGACAACGCCCCGATCATCGGATTGCTGCGCGACGACCCGGTTGCAGCGGAGAGGCTCTGCCGGTTGCTCGGTGACAGCTTGCTGGTTGGCCGGTACATCGACCGGCTCCCCGACCTGCTTCCGGAGCTAGGAGACGACCGTCGCCTCGGGTTGGCGCCCGACATCGATGAGCTCAAGACCGAGGTGATCGGCGCCTTGGCGCACCGACCGACCTGGGAGCAGCAGCTCGATGGTCTGCGTCGCTTTGTCCGTCGGCACGTCCTGAGGGTGGCGGCCAGGGACCTGCTCGGGTTGGCTGACGAGGATGAGGTCGGCGGCGAGCTGTCGGCCATCGCCGACGCTGCCACCGAAGCAGCGGTCGGGCTCTCGCGGGAGCGACTCCAACTCCGGTATCCGTCGTCGGTTCCGTTCGCAGTGATCGCGATGGGGCGTTGGGGCGGGGGAGAACTGGGATATGCCTCCGATCTCGATCTTCTCTACGTGTACGACGTGCTCGAGGGTGATGACCCGGTGGAGGCGAGGGAGCAAGCGTTGAAGCTCTCCAACCTGGTCGGCAAGGCTCTCGGTGGCGTCCGCCCCGAGGGAATCGCCTACAGGGTCGACGCCGGGCTCAGGCCCGAGGGAAGGGCCGGTCCATTGGCCCGGACACTCGACGCCTACGTTGCCTACTGGGAGCGTTGGGCGGAGCCATGGGAGCTCCAAGCCCTCATCAGAGCGCGGCCTGCTGCGGGCGACGAAGCTTTGGCCGCCCGGTTCCTCGCTGCGGCTGCTCCCTGGGTCTGGCCCGAGCGCCTCTCGGCCGATCGGGTGCGTGCGATTCGGACGATGAAGGCGCGCATCGAGCGAGAGCGCATCCCGCCTGGTGAGGACCCAGATTTCCACCTCAAGCTCGGGCCGGGGGGCCTGGTCGACGTCGAGTTCGCCACACAGCTCATCCAGCAGCGACACGGCGGGGCTATCCCTGCGCTGCGCAACCCGGGAACACTGGGTGCGTTGCGGGCGGTGGCCAAAACAGGACTGCTGCCCGCCGCCGAGGTGGTAGCGCTCGAAGAGGCTTACCGGTTTTGCACACGCGCCCGCAACCGGCTCTTCCTCCAGACGACTCAGAGCCGCGACTCGCTGCCAACCGATCCCGACGAGGCGATCCGACTCGGTCTGTCGCTCGGCCTGCTCGATGCCCCACGCGCCAGCCTACGCGAGGACTATCGCCGGCTCACGAGGCGGGCTCGCCGAGTCGTCGAGCGGCGGTTCTATAGGGACTGACGGCAGACGGCAGACGTGTGACCGATGTTGAAGTCGGCGGGCATCGATGCCGATACCATGGACTCCCCCAGCGAGTCGTCGAGCAACCGTGCCCTCGAACATCACCGATCGTCTCAAGGCCCTTGCCTCCTCCGTCGTACCCGAGGCGGTTGCGCTGCGGCGCGAGATCCATCGTCATCCCGAACTGGGCAACCAGGAGTTCCACACGACTGATCTGGTCGCCGAGGCGCTTGGCTCTGCGGGCATCGGCGTCCGCCGGCGGTCGGGCAGGACTGGTTTGGTCGCCGAGGTGGGCTCCCCCGGCCCAATGGTGGCATTTCGGGCCGATCTGGACGCTCTCCCCATCGAGGAGCGGACCGGCTTGGCCTTCTCCTCTCGCATCCCAGGTGTGATGCACGCCTGTGGACACGATGTCCACACCGCGATCGCCTTTGGGATCGCCAAGGTGCTGTCGCAGGTGGAGGAGCTGGATGGCCGCGTCCGGTTCATCTTCCAGCCCGCCGAGGAGACGTTCCCCGGCGGTGCGGCCGAGCTGATCCGCGAGGGCGCCATGACCGGCGTGAGCGCCGTGCTCGGCTTTCATGTCGATCCGACTCTTCCGCCCGGGAAGGTGGCGCTGCTCGCCGGGGCGGTCACCAGCTCCTCGGACCGCGTCTCGGTGGTCATCGAGGGTCCAGGGGGCCATACCGCTCGGCCACACCAGACGGTCGATACCGTTTACGCCGCCGCCCGGGTGGCGACAGAGCTACCTGGGCTGCTGGCTCGTCTCACCGATCCCCGCTCGCCACAGTGCCTCGTCTTTGGACAGATCCACGGTGGCGAGGCGGACAACGTGATCCCGACCTCGGTCGAGCTCTCGGGGACATCGCGCACCCTGTCGCGGTCGCTCTGGGAAGAGATGCCTGCGCTGGTCGACCGGCTCGTGGCCGACCTGGTGGCGCCGACCGGCGCCAAGGCAAAGGTCGAGTTTCAACGCGGCATCCCGCCCGTCGTCAACGATGCCGCCATTACCGCCCTCGCAGAGATGGCGGTGGCCGAGACGCTGGGAGTATCAGCCGTGGCGTCGACCGAGCCGAGCATGGGGGCAGAGGACTTCGCCCGCTACCTCGAGTTGGGTCCCGGCGCCTTGCTGAGGCTCGGCGCCGCCCCCACCGGCCGACGGGTGGACCTCCACAGCGCCACGTTCGAGGTGGACGAGGGAGCCATCGAAGTCGGCATCCTCGCCGGCAGCGCCGTCTTGGCCAAGCTCCTCCGCTCCAACCCACTGACCTGAGCCCGGACACACCGACCTCGGTACGCTCGCCACGACGTGACCAGGGCATCGATCGGCCTCACCGACGAGCTGCAGACATACATCCTCGAGCACTCCACCCCACTCGATGTGGTGGACCTCGGGTTGATCGAGGAGACATCGCGCCTCGGATCTGCCGCATCAATGCAGGTCGCACCGGAGCAGGCGCTGCTGATCAGGCTCCTGGTGGCGGCGACCGGGACGCGCCAGGCACTCGAGATCGGGACCTTCACCGGTCTCTCCTCGCTGGCTATTGCCCGTGCCCTGCCCCCCGATGGCCGGCTGCTCTGCTGTGACATCAACCGTGAGTGGACGGCCATCGCCGAGAGCGCCTGGGAGGCAGCGGGCGTTGCCGATCGCATCGAATTGAGGCTCGGCCCGGCAATCGACACCCTTCGTCAGCTTCCCGAGGCGCCGATCTTCGACTTTGCCTTCCTCGACGCCGACAAGGGGATGTACCCCGAGTACCGGGAGGAGATCATCATCCGGCTCAACCGCGGCGGCCTGTTCCTCGCAGACAACGTGCTGTGGCGGGGCGACGTGGTCGCTGCCGCCGAAGACGACCCCGACGTCACCGGGCTGAGGCGCTTCAACCAGGAAATGGCGGAGGACGATCGGTTGGTGACCGTGATGCTCCCGGTCGGGGACGGTCTGACCATCGCCCGTCGCGTCTGATGCCGCCTGACGTGCTGGGACTGGCGGGCGTGTTGCTCTGGACATCGGATGAGCGGCACCCGGCGATGCGCGCCTTTTACGCCGACACGCTGAGGATGCCACCCCGGTCCGACCGGTCTGGGTTCGTCAACTTCGAGTTGGGTGAGGCACGACTCACCGTGGCGGTGCACGGGGAGGTGACCGGGCCGGCACGAGATCCGCTCCGGATCATGGTCAACCTGTCGGTGGATGGGCTGGACGAGATGCATCGCCGGCTGATCGACAAAGCCGTTCCCTGTCTGCGGCCCCCGGAGCGGGAGAGCTGGGGCGGGCGGGTCGCCACCTACACCGATCCCGACGGGAACGTCGTCCAGCTCTTCGAGTTGCCGGACAGCTCTTCCGATGAGGGCTAGTTCACCAACGAGAATCCCTCGTCGAACAGCGCCCTGCGCAGCGCACCAGCCTCACCGGGTCGCACCGATACGGCCAGGACACCGCCGCCGCCATGAGGCGCGTGCCTGAGTTGAAGGTCTCGCACATCAACCCGGCTCGTGGCCAACGCCCTACCAACTGCGGCGAGCTCGCCGGGCTCATCGCGGAGCAAGACCTCGACCAATACGATCGGCGGTGCCAAGCGGCGTCGCCCATCCCGGGCCCGCTCGAGACGTTGGAACACCGCCGCCGGTTCTTCGGCGGAGAGATCCAGGGACCAGCCTCCCAACGATGTGACCAGCTCACCGAGCGCTCTCTCCACCTCAGTGCGGTTCTCCAGCAGCACTTCGGACGACCAGCCCGGCTCCGACAGGGCAACCCTGGTCAGGTCGCGGAAGCTGCCCGAGGCGAGATCCATGGCCTCGGGTTCTCCTTCCAGCGATTCGATCAGCGCTGCAGCAAGTAGCTGTGGCAAATGGCTGATCACTGCCACCGCCCGGTCGTGGCGCTCCGCCGACATCACCACCGGCCGGGCCCCCAGCGAGGACACCAGATCCGACAGCTCGGCTATGTCGGCGGGATGGGCGCCGTCGTCGCACAGGACCCAGGCCGAGCCGCGGAAGAGACCTGCCGAGGCCGCTCCGGGCCCGGCGTGCTCCCTCCCCGCCATAGGGTGGCCGCCGACAAAACGGTCGAGGTGCGCTCCCGCAGCCACCACCGGCCGCTTCACCCCGGCGACGTCGGTGACCAGGGCGTCGGTGCGGAGCAGGGCCAGATGGTCGACTATGGCGGCCGGCGGCCCCGCCAGGACGACGAGATCCGCCCTGTCGGAAGCCTGCTCGGCGGACGATGCCACCACCCTCACCGCACCCATCTCGAGAGCCTCCTCCAGGGCGACGTGATCGGGATCCCAACCCACCACGTCCCACCCGAGATCGCTCAGACCAAGCGCGGTCGATGTCCCGATCAGCCCGGTGCCGATGACCGCAGCCCGCACCTTCAGAGCGTGATGCCGAGGGCGTCGGCCAGGGCACGCATCTGGTCCATGAGCTCGGCGAACTCGAAGGGAAGCAGCGCCTGGGCCCCATCGACCAACGCCGACTCCGGTGCGGGATGGACGTCCACCATGAACCCGTCTGCCCCCACGGCGATGGCGGCGCGTGCCAACGGGGCTACCAATTCGCGCCGTCCGGCGGCGTGTGAGGGGTCGATCAGCACCGGAAGGTGGGAGAGCTGCTTGACGACCGGAACAGCGGTGATATCAAGGGTATTTCGAGCGGCCGTCTCGAAGGTCCTGATGCCGCGCTCGACCAACACGATCTCGTGGTTGCCCGCCTTGAAGATGTACTCGGCGGCGTTGAGCCACTCCTCGACGGTGGCCGTCAGCCCCCGCTTGAGCTGGACCGGCTTCCCGGCCACCCCGACCTCGGCTAGGAGGCTGAAGTTCGCCATGTTCCGGGTCCCGACTCGGATCATGTCGGCGTATGAAGCCACAAGCTCGACGTGTCTGGGGTCCACCACCTCGGCGACGAAGGGGATTTCGAAGGCCTCGCGCGCCTCGGCGAGGAGCTCCAACCCCTCCTCCCCCATGCCCTGGAAGGAGTAGGGCGATGTCCGCGGCTTGAAGGCGTCGCCACGGAGCACCGTGGCCCCCGCCTTCTTCACCGCCTCGGCGGTGCGGAGAACCTGATCCCTGGTCTCGACGGCACAGGGGCCGGCGATCGGTGCGAAGCTTCCCCCTCCGATGCGCGCCCCGCCCACTGTCACCACGGTGTCGGTGTGCTGGAAATCCCGACTCACCAGCTTGAAAGGCCTGAGCACCGGGATCGCACGTTCAACCCCCGACATGGCCTCCCACGGCAGTTGTTGGATCCGATCACGATCGCCAACGGCCCCGATGACTGTTCTATCGCGGCCGTTGGAAACATGCGCTTCACACCCGATCCGGTGGAGCCGGTCGCAGACGGCGGCGACATCCTCGGCGGTGGCCACCGGCGACATCACGATGATCATGGCCGGATTGTGCCAGGTCGTTTGGGGGCAATCGCTACCCGACTGTCCCAGCCCAGGGTTGGCAGCTACCTGCTGGGTACTCCCCAGCCCAGGGTTGGAAAGGTGTAGGTGAGGCCCCCATCCGTACACTCACGGCAATGCGGACCATCCTGGTCACC
>DATADW010000164.1:0-7394 GCA_036258335.1 Acidimicrobiia bacterium | reverse complement strand
GCACCTTCGGCGGAGCTGGTCGACACCCCGGCGCAGATGCCGCCTGCATGTCGCTCAGGCTAGGGGCACAAGCTGCAGGTGCCAGCCTCGACGTTGCGGTGCGACTCGCCGTTGACGCCGCCCATGATGTCTCGCTTGTTCTCAACCTCTCGCGGTTCAAGAATGAGAACCGGTCTCAAGCTTTGGTCCGATGTTGTGTGCGGGAGGCTCTGACAACGGCACGCTGAACAGACTTCCGGCTCATTGGCGACCAAGGCGCCACCGAAACCGGGAAACCAGAGATTTCCTCTCAGCACGTTCCAGGTCTCGTGCATTCGCGCTGCGGACTGTTGCCCGTCATCTGGAATTGCTGGCAGCCGGAACGGGCGGCTGGACTGATCGAGGCGCTCGCCCTTACTCGAACGGTGTGACCAGCCCACGAGACCTTCTTCTCGGAGGATTAGAGGCGCTTACCAAACCCAGAGAGGGCACCTTGAAGATTCACGAATGGGCGACGGGCCCAGCGCCACCTTCCTCCCTTAACGGTGTCTGCTAGAAGGCCACGTGTGGAGTCACCGACGGAGCGGGTAACCGGCGGCCAGGACGGGTCGATCCACGGGGTGCGACCATCGGTGATAGCAACGGACGCGGCGGAACCCGCCGCCCTGAGTGGAGGGAGTCGGCAATGCGCAGATCCAGGTTGGTATCCGGTCTTGTTGTCGGCGGCGTCGTGTGCGCCACTGCCCTGGTCACGAGCCTTAGCGCAATCGCCGCGCCAGCGACCACTCACAGCGGGACGGAGGGCAGGGTGCTGCGTTACGACATCCGGTTCCGCCCGTTGGAGGAGAACTATGTGGATGTCGGGTCGCCCGGTCCGGGCATCGGGGACATGCTGGTCTTCCAAGACCAGATCATCGACCGGCATAGCGGGAGGCAGGTTGGCGTCGAGGCGGGCAGCTGCACGATCACCGCGGTGTTGGAAGCCGGGTTCCAGACCCACTGTGTGGGAACCGTGTCGCTGCCGGCCGGGCAGATCGCGTTCCAGGGGTTGGCCTCCAACGCGCCGGAGAAGCGGATGGCTATCGTCGGCGGCACCGGTCGGTACCGGACGGCGGCAGGCGAGCTGACTGTCCTCGAGTTGGGCGAGAACGAGGCGGGCACGCTCACAATCCGGCTGGCCGACAGGTGAGCTACCTCGAGCTTCACCTCTATTACCGGATCCTGCAACGGCAAGGCATATTTCGGGTCGGCTCCATTGTGCGACGACCTCAACGCAGCGGTGCCTAGGCTGCCCGATATTCGGTCGCTGTGTGTGGACTCGATCGTCCCTGGAAAGCCATGAGGGTCGACAAGGGTCCCCTCGATGCAGACCATCGAGCGGATCCCGGCTCCGCGGGTTGGCCTCGCCTCAATCACTCGATTGGTCCGCAGGGGTCGGCGCGTCCGACTTTGACTCTGCGGAGTGGCGAGGGCTGGAACTCCGCCACCGGGTTGACCCCCCACCTACACCGTCGCCACCGTCCTCCTCGGCCTCACGCGTCAGGTCATCCTGACGGCGGCTTACCAGGCGGGTGCAAGGAGCGGTCCCCATGGAGGGGCGACTGGCCGTTAGTGGGATACCCCCCGAGCCTGTGAAACCCATGGGCTGTCGCGTCAGAAAGGCCGGTCTGAGTGGAGGTGAGGGGACTTGAACCCCTGGCTTCTTCCGTGCGAGAGAAGATCGACGCGATCCCCTAACCTGGGGAAACAATCAGAAAATCGCCTCTCACCAGGGGAAACGAGTTCTCAACATCGCACATCAGTTCCCATGTTTCTCAACCTCTCGCGGCCCAAACGCAGCCCAAGAATGAGAACCGATCTCATATATGCTCAGCACCCAGCACTAGACAACTCACCCGCTACTCGCGGCCTTCATGGGCCTCGCGTCATAATTGGCGTTGGTGATCGCCACGATCATGCGGTCATCTCCAATCAGCCAGTGGTGACGACCAGCTTCCCTGCCTTGGGCTGGTTGAAGTCGGCAAGCGCCCGGACCGCAGGTGGTACATGTCGGTCCTCATCCTCATCATGATCCTGCCCGTCATCGGGCTGGCCATCGCCCTGGAGCGGGTCATCAGCCAGGGGCTGCTCCTGGGCGCGGTCAAGGGCTGAGGGGCGGTTGATGGCCGGGCGCGAGCGCTTCCTGGTGACTGGGGCGATGGGTTGTCTCGGGGCGTGGACCACCCGTGCCCTGGTCGACGAGGGCGCCGACATCGTGGCCTTCGACTACTCCACCGACGACCACCGGTTGCGGCTGCTGTTGTCAGATGAGGAACTGCCCGGCCTCCGTCTGGTCCAGGGAGACATCGCCGACACGGACACCGTCCTCGGAGTGGTCGAGCAGGAGCGGATCACGCACATCATCCACCTCGCGGCGCTGCAGGTGCCCTTCTGCCGTGCCGACCCGCCGCGAGGAGCAGCGGTCAACGTCACCGGAACGGTCAACGTCTTCGAGGCGGCGCGCTCCAGCCCCCGAGTGGAGGGTGTGGCCTACGCCAGTTCGGTGGCGGTCTTCGGCCCCGCCCACCTCTACGGTGATGTGGTGGGGGATGATGACCCCCGGGCCCCCGAGACCATCTACGGCGTGTACAAGCAGGCCGGCGAGGACGCGGCGCGGGTCTATGCGCTCGACCACGGTTTGGCGTCGGTTGGGTTGCGCCCCCACACCATCTACGGGCCAGGGCGCGACCAAGGTCTCACCTCCGAGGCGACGTGGGCCATGGTTGCCGCCGCCGCCGGGGTCCCGTTTCGCATCTCACATGGGGGGTCTAGCCAGTACCAATACGCGCCCGATGTCGCCCGGTTGTTCGTGGCTGCGGCGCGGGCACGCCCCGATGGGGCGGAGGCACTCAACCTGGGCGGCCCCTCGGCGGCGATGCACGAGGTGGTGGCCGCCATCGAGGCGGCGTGCGCGGAGTCCGCCGGCACCATCGGCCACGACGAGGTCGCCCTCCCCTTTCCCGCCCACCTCGACGACTCAGGTTTGCGCCGCCTGCTCGGCGACGTCACCTACACACCGCTCGTCGAAGGGGTGGCGGCATCTATCGACCGGTTCCGGAGGCTTATCGCCGAGCAAAAAGTCGCCCCCCGGCCGGTACCGACACCTGAAGCAGGGCCGGCGTGATGGGATTTGAACCCCTGACTTCTTCCGTGCGAGAGCAGACCCGCGAGATCCCCTGACCTGGGGAAACAGTCAGATCCCGCCTCCAATCAGGGGAAACGAGTTCTCAACGTCTCACATCATCTCGCATTGTCTCGCGGCCCAAACGCGGCTCAAGAATGAGAACCAGTCTGAGCCTCGCCAGCGACTGGGGAGGTCTGATCTTCAGCAGAGGTACTAACCGAAACGAAACCACTTATCCTGCTCCGACCGGGAGGTGCCTACTGCATCGACTCGAACTGACCGGCGCAGACCCCTGCTCCGACTCGACCGCCTTCGCCTTCGTCGCAGGATTGCCGCCTCGACCGACCGTCAATCTGACGCCGATCCCCCGGTGGGCCTGATCGAGCCTTTTCGCCTCCATTCTCCTCCCGAAGGAGCCTCGGGAAACCACCAAACCCCTTCGAGGATTTCCTGGCGGGGCCGATTGAGCCGAACCATGTAGTTCCGGCCCGGCATTATCGGGAGCAAATTCGCGACCGTCCCGTCACAGCCGCCAAATTGGATGGCCACCGGAGAGAGAAGCGGCTCAGGAATCCCGGCCATCAAAGCGCCCGCTCAGTGTCCCGAGATTTGCGCCAGCTGGGAAAATCATGCACCGGCACGTCCGCCAACGCCTAGTCGGCGGTTGGGGTGATTCGGCACCGGGCCCCCAGCAAGTACCAGGTCTCCATTTCGCCCTTGCCCTTGACCGCGATCGTGCCGCGCGGCTCCAGCTCGAACTCATCCTTCAGCAGCTCGTACGTAGGGCGCGTGACCTGGATCCGACCTGGCGTGCCACCAGACTCCATCCGTGAAGCGGTGTTCACCGCGTCGCCCCAGAGGTCGTAGAGGAACTTTTGCCTCCCGATGACGCCGGCCACGACCGGCCCCGAGTTGATACCGATCCGCAGCTGGAGGTCGAGGTCGCCGCATAGGCCGCTGGGCGCTGTTGACGCGACCATGTCAAGCGCCATCAGGCCAATCTGCTGCGCGTGGTCCCGCCTCGGAATTGGAACGCCCGCCGCGACCATGTAGGCATCGCCGACAGTCTTGATCTTCTCCAGGCCGTGCCGCTCAGTGAGCGTGTCGAAATGGCTGAACAGTCGATCGAGCAGCCCGACAACCTCGGAAGCCGGCAGGTCCTTTGAGCGCACGGTGAAGTCGACGACATCCGCGAACAGCACCGACGCGGCCGCGAACTGATCCGCGATGGTTCGCGTCTCGCCCTTGAGGCGCTCGGCGATGGCGGCCGGAAGGATGTTCAGGAGCAGGCCCTCGGACCGCTGCTGCTCCGACCGGAGGGCCGTCAACGCTTCCTCGCGCTGCTTCGCGAACAGCACCAGCAGCGTGAAGAAGATCGTGCCGCCGACGACGACGTTAAGGGCAAGCAGCATGCTAGAGAACCACTCGGGCAGCGGGGACGGAATGCCCAGCGCGACCCCGATGAACCCCGACGCAAGGAAGATCGTGCCGAAGGCGACGAACCACCGGACGCCGGCACGCACACCATCGAAGACCAACGCACCGAGTGGGGCGAGGATGCCCCAGATGCCCGGCGAGCCGCCGGGCAGGAAGCCGCCGAGCGCGATCATCGACAGCGTCGGCGCTAACAGGATGTCCCAGAGCTGGATGCTCAGGAGCAGGCGAAAGTTGGCGGTGCGGGCGAAGATCGCGATGGACGCGATCGAGACAGCAGCATAAAGGAGCGCCACCGAGCCCGACCAGGCACCGAAAGCGAGGTACAGGCCGGCCCACAGGAACGAGATCGGCAGGATCAAGAGCGCGATCCGGACGAGTAGCGCCTTACGGAGACGCGTGTCATGGTCGTCGAAAGGGTCGGCGCCGACCTTCGCGGTCCGGTCCAGGACATGGTCAACCCAACCCCGAAGGGGCGTCACCCAGCAAAGGATAGGCGCGCCCCCGAGCCTGTGACCAGGGCCTTTCGGTGGAGGTGAGGAGATTTGAACCCCTGGCTTCTTCCGTGCGAGAGAAGACCCGTCCAATCCCCTCACCTGGGGAAACAGTCAGAAACCGCCTCTCACCAGGGCAAACGAGTTCCCATCATCTCCCAACATTTCGCATTGTTTCCCGACCTCTCGCGGCCCAAACGCGGCCCAAGAATGAGAACCGGTCTCACCCACGCGTCGTCAACAGAACCGGCCAGCGAGGTCAACCCGGCTGCGATTGCGGCGATGGCCGAGGTGGGGATGGACATGGCCGGCGAGTTCCCCAAGTCGAGTGACGGCAGAGCGGCGATGGCATTTCCCACGAGCGCCGTAAGGGAGGTAGCAGCCCGATCTCGCTCCGAGGACGCCACGGTTTAGAGAACACGGGCCGGCGTGTTCGACGATGAGATCCGGCTCCGCTGACGACTCTGCCTCTTTGGAGGGTGCAACTGCTACTCGGGCTGTCCCTCCTGCTCGGGCCCGATCCGATACGGCCGCATCATCTCGTTGTCCTCGTGCTCGACGATGTGGCAGTGCCAGACGAACTGGCCGGCGTCCGCGAACTTCAAACGGAGCCGGGTCACCTCGCCGGGATAGGCGATCACGGTGTCTTTGAACCCGCTCTCCCAGGCCTCGGGTCCCCGTGGCTCTCCCACGGGCTGGACATCACGGATATGGCCCATCTCCTCGGTGAACGTGATTTCCTGGCGGTTCACGACCTGGAAGGCGACCTCGTGGATGTGCATCGGGTGAGCGTCCTCGGTGAAGTTGTGGAACTCCCACACCTCGGTGTCGCCCACGTTCGGGTTCTCGCTGACCTCGTCGGACCAGTGTTGGTGCATGGCCATGCCGTTGTCCACGGTCCCGAGCAGGGCCTCAGACGGGCCGTCGTGGACGTTGGACATCATCTCGATCAGCGCCAGCGGTCGGGTGACCGACTCCGCCGGGAGCTGCGTTACGGGGGGGAGCACCAGGAACTGGGGCGGAGTGGTCGGATCGGGTGCCACCGCCGGAACGACCCGGAACTCCATGATCTGGCCGGTGCTCGCAGGGTCCGCCACGGGGAAGTCCACACCTGGTACCCCGCCGCCGAACGGCTCGTCCGGACCGACGTTTGCCAGCACGTACCCGCCGACGGGCACGTTGGTGAAGTCGACGATCATGTCGGCGCGCTCGGCGAGACCCATCAGCAACCGGTTGCCGTTGTCGGCGGTGAGGTTCACTGGCGCGGAGAGGAAACCGCCCTCGTTGCCGATCTGCCAGACCTCGACCCCCGGGATGTCGCCGAAGTCCAGGATCAGGAAGCGGGATTGGCAGCCGTTCAGGAACCGGAGCCGATAGCGCCGCTGCTCCACGGTCTGGAACGGCCAGGTGTTGCCGTTCACCATGATCATGTTCCCGAAGAACTCCGGGTTCCAGATCGGGGAGACGTTGCTCTCGGGGATGTACGGCCCTCCGAACTGGTCAAAGAAGAAGCGCGAGTCCGGGTAGAAGAGCGACCCGTCGTCGTTGAACGATCGGTCCTGGATCGCGATCGGGATCTCGTAGTAGGTCTTGTTCGAGGGGAACGCGTCCGCTTCCTTCGGCGCGGGGCTGGGAAGGACCGCAGTCGTGCCGAACCGGCTATCGACGATGGCCTTGTCCCCCTCGGGACCGCCGCGGACCAGGAAGAAGCCTGCCGGACCGGCGTAGACGTTGAGCCGCGTCATCCCGAGGGTGTGGTCGTGGTACCAGATCGTGGCCTCGCGTTGGGTGTTCGGGTACTGGAACGTCGCGAAACCCGGGCCCCACGTCGCGCCGAACTTCGAGAGCGCCCTACCTTCGAAGAAGTTGTACCAGGTACCCTCGGTCGCGTAGCCGGCTGGGATGTCGTTGGCCGCCGGCAGATACCACGCCTCGGCGTAGCCGTCGCTCTCGTCCCCGACGGTGACCGCGCCGTGCACGTGGGTCACGATCGGCACCGGACCCGTGTATGGGCCCGGTGTGCTACTGAAGGTCGGCCGGGAGTCGCGCGGTCCATCGCCGTAGTCAGGGTCGCTTCCTTGTGGCGGGTTCGCCCAGTGGAGCGTCGGATCCACGGGGAGCAGGTGCGGTAGGAAATCGCCGTTCGCATCAACGAGCTCGTTGATCCACTTGACACGCACGGGTCGGCTCCACTGCGCCTCGATCGTTAGCGAGGGTGCGTTGTGAAGCAGAAGACCTCTCTTGCTTTCCGACTTGACGGCGCCGTATCCCCAGACGGCGGTGGCAGGCAGACCGGCAGGCAGGATCTGCTGCATGAACTGCCG
>DATADW010000163.1:0-1595 GCA_036258335.1 Acidimicrobiia bacterium | reverse complement strand
GACCATGTCACCGATCAAACGCAGCTTCGACGTAGTTGTCGTGGGGGTCAGTTCCGCCGGCGTGGCTGCCGCCCTCGCCGCGGCGCGCACCGGGCGAACGCTGCGTCATCGCCTGTCGATTGCCCTGGTTTACGACCATCCGCGGACCACGGGGGGGATGCTCACCAACGGTGTGTGTTCCACCGACATCCGCCCTCCCTATTCGGCGACCATCCCCAACGGTCTGTTTCGGGAGTTCATCGACCGCGTCGCCAAGCACTATCGACGCAGCCGCCCTGACACCGCCGGGGTCGATATGGATCGTTTCAAAGAGGGTCTCATATACGAGCCCGAGGTTGCATTCAGCGTGGTCAGAGCAATGCTCGCCGAGGAAAGCGACGTCGAGGGGATGGCGGGGATGGTCATCCACCGAGCCCTCACAAGTGGGAAGCGTGTCGTCGGGGTTCGCTTTAGGAGGCGCAAACAGGGGGATCTGGTCGACCTGATGGCCCCGGTGATCATCGACGCCACCGTCGAAGGGGACGTCCTCGCTTCCGCCGGCGAGGAGGGAGCCGACTGGGTGGTGGGGAGGGAGTCGGTCAAGACGCTCAAGGGTCGGCGGGACGTGCACCCGGTCACCCGGAGACGCGGCGAACCGCATGCAGGCAGGATCATCGTCTCCCCCCGTACCCAGGATCGGATTGGCGGCGGCGGCGGCGACCAGATGTCCCAGTCGTTCAACAACAGGGTCACGGCACAGCGTGACGGATGGGTGCCGGGGGGGTGGCCGGGCCAGACCCCACCGGGCTACTCGGAAAACCGTCCGTTCTACGAGATGATGCTGCGACCGCCGGTCGCTTGGGGTCGCGCCGCTCCCCACCTCGGGGTTCCCGCGGGGAGGTGGGTGCAACAGGTGCTGCCAAACGACAAGCTCGACCTCAATCTCGATCCGATCGGGATGAACCAGGGCTATGTGAAGGGATCGCAGGCGAAGCGACGAGCAATTGCGACGAGGATCCGGAACTTCGAGCTCGGATTCGTCTATCACCTTCGTTATGTCCTCGGTCATTCCCGCATCGGCTTGAGCAACGACTACCCGAACTCATGGCCCGGGATCCACAGGCTGGCGGTACCGCACTACCCGCCCGAGCTCTATGTGCGCGAGGGGCGCCGGATGGTGGGCGAATACATCTTCTCCGAGTGGGATGCCCGAAAGGCGCAGGGCGGCCTTCGGCCTACGCCTTCGGGTCGACGCGACATCGTTGCCATTGGCGAGTATCACATGGACTCGCATTGCGTCACCGCAGTCCTCCTCGCTGAGTCGGCGAGGTTCGGCGCTCGGGTTTGTGAAGGTGCCTTCTGGCTCCCGAGCACGGCACCCTTTCAAGTGCCCTACGGGACGATCCTCCCCAAGCGGCTCGACGGGCTACTGGTCCCGGTGGCGGCTTCGGCGACCCACGTTGGCTATTCGGCGCTGCGCATGGAGCCGGTGCGTATGGCACTCGGTCAGGCGGCCGGCACGGCGGCGGCGCTTGCCGTACACCGCAGCGTCACACCGCGCCGGATTCCCGTTGCCCTAGTGCAGTACAGGCTCGCGCAAGAGGGACAGATGCTCC
>DATADW010000162.1:0-7211 GCA_036258335.1 Acidimicrobiia bacterium | reverse complement strand
CTTCTCCAGACGCCGGCTCTCCAGCTCATCATCGGTCTTTCCGGGGGCCACGTTGCGCGGGACCTCCTCGCGGCCCCGGTTCCGGATGCTGTTTGCGACCAGGAAGGCGAGCCAGCCCACTACGAGCACGGCCACCACCGCGATGACGACGATGGCGGTCAACAGACCTCGAGCCGGGTGACGCCCACTATTCCTCCGCGGGGACTTCCTCGGCGACGATGCCGATGCACGACGGACCCTGGGGGTACTCGACCACCCGGTCGGAGGCTCGGGCGGTCTCCACGATGGTGCCGGTCTTGATGACGAGGTTCCCGTCGATCACCTCGACCCCGAAACGGTCGAGGTTGCGGGGTGCCGGACCGGCGAAGTACTCGCCGACCGAGTCGTACTTCGAGCCGTGGCAGGGGCACTCGAATCCCTGAGATGGCTGGCACCAGGGAACCCGACAGCCCAGGTGGACGCACCGCTGGTATAGGGCGATGAGCCCTTCGGCCGAGGTGTCAGAGTCGGCGAACTGCGACCGTGCCAGTTCCTCTTCGGTGATAGGCATGACGTAGCTGCGCGCTGACGGGATGAACACCGGAGTGATCGATCCGTCGGGCTGCACCAACTCGGCGGTCAGGTCCTCGACCGACCCAGCCACCACATCGCTCCCGAACCCTCCCGACAGCTTGGGCCAAAACATCGCCAGCATCGAGACGCCGAGGATCGCCGAGAATGCCCCGAACGTGGCCACCATCGCCCGGTTGAAGAACTGCCGGCGGGTGACACCCATCTCCTCAGGAGAGATTTCTTCGAGTCGTTCCTCCTCGACCACCCGGAGCGGCCCGGGCTCGACAGGTTGTGGCACGGCCGGTTCCGGCTCGGGGGCGACCTCGTCGGTCACCTCGACCTCAACCGGCGGGGCGCCTGCGGTGACCAACTCCAGCGGGCGATCGGCGCGGTCGGCGGCGACCGTTTCCCGGCTCACCGTGCGCCTCCACGCCTGCTGAGCATCCTTCGACCCCCGCCGGGCTGCGATGGCGAAGGCGCCGACGGCGGCCGCGATGCACACCACGGCGATGGCAAGCAGGAGCAACTGGATCGTCGTCATTCGAACGAAATCCAATCCTTGAGGTCATCAAAGAAGATGCCGTCGGACCATGGATAGGAAAAGTTGAACCCCTGGCCGCGGAAGAGGACACCGAGGATGGTGAGGGTGGAGGCCCCGGCGAGGAAAAAGGTGAACATCAGGATGGCGAACTTGCGATCGGATGGCTTGGTCGAAGGGTTCCGATCGAAGTAGGGAATTGCCATCAGCCCGATGAGCCCGAACGTCGGCACCAGGACCCCAGCCACCTGCGGATCGAAGTAGGACAACAACTCCTGGAGCCCCAGGAAGTACCAGGGCGCCTTCGAGGGGTTGGGCGTCTCGTTGAAGTTGGCCGCCTCCAGCAGTGGTGCCTGGAGGATCACCGAGAGCACCACGACGAAGCCGGTCATGGCCAGCAGGCTGGCGAATTCGGCGATCATCAAGTGGGGCCAGGTGTTGACCTTGTCGGTCGGCTCGGTCTTGACCTGCTGGATTGCCTTCGCCTTGACCACGGTGAGCAGCCGCTGGGTGCGCACACCCTCGGGCACACCTGTCGGTGCCGCAACCGGTCTGGTGGCGACGGCTGCGGCCACTCGTCCGGCACCCGCCGCGGCAACCGGCACCGGCTCTTCGTCCCCCGCTCCGCCGTCCCGGGCACCGGCACCATCACCCCCAGGCGGCGGTGTCGATGACTCCGAGCCGTCTCCCCCGGCAGCCGGCTGGATTCCTCCTGCTGCCGGCGCTGCCTGCTCTGGTTCGGCCACCGGCTCCGGCTGCTCGACCTCTGCGGCGGGCTCCTCTTGCTCGGGTTCCGCCGCCGGCTCGACTTGCTCAACTTCCGCCGCCGGCTCGACTTGCTCAACTTCGGCGGCTGGCTCTTCTTGTTCGACCTCGGCTGCTGGTTCTACCTGCTCAGCATCCGCGGGCTGCTCCTGCTCGGGTTCGGCTGCCGTCTGCCGTCCGCCGTCTGCCGTCTCCTCGGACGCCGTCTCCTCCTGGGGAGGCACCTCCCCCCGCATCTCGGCGAGCACCTGCTCTACCGGGATGCCGAGCGCCTTCGCCTTCGCTTCGGCCGATCGGCGCAGCAGGCTCTCTGGGATCTCAGGCATCAGAGGACCTCACAGTGGCCCCGAGATCCCGCCGTCCTTCCGGACCCGCCAGAAGTGGACGGCCATGAAGATCACAATGATGAAGGGGAGGAAGAGGACGTGGAGCACGTACCACCGGAGCAAGGTGTTGGCAGTGACCTCGGCACCACCGAGCAAAGCGAACTTCACCTGTGCTCCGAACACGGGAACGAATCCGGCCATGTTTGTCCCCACCGTCACCGCCCAGAGCGCCAACTGGTCCCATGGGAGGAGGTACCCGGTGAACGACAGGAGCAGAGTCAAGAGCAGGAGAACGACGCCGACGATCCAGTTGAACTCGCGCGGCGGCTTGTAGGCGCCGTGATAGAACACCCGGCTCATGTGGAGGAAGACGGTGAGCACCATCAGGTGCGCCCCCCAGCGGTGCATGTTCCTCACCAGCGAGCCGAAGGCGACGCTGGTGGAGAGCGCCTGGGCATCGGGGTAGGCCTGGATGGCAGTAGGGGTGTAATAGAACATCAGGAAGATGCCGGTGATGGTCAACAGGATGAACAGGAAGAAGCTGAGCCCACCGAGACACAGCGTGTACGAGAGCCGGACCCCGTGCCGCTTCACCTTCACCGGATGCAGGTGGTAGAGCACGTTGTTCATGATCACGTAGGAGCGGTTGCGCGGGGTATCGGTGTAGCCCCCCTTGAAGGGCGATCCAGGACGGAAGACCGACTCCCAGAGCGACGAGGTGCGTAGCTTGTCGCCCGCCTCGCCCATCCGCTCGCGGAGCCTCAACCCGCCGTTGCCGTTGCCGTTCCCGTTGGTCATCACCACCTAACCCCGTAGGTGTACCCGTTCTTGAAGTCGCGCTGCCCCGTGTCTACCTCCCACGGGACCTCGTACAGCCCCGTCTCGGCCGCTTGTTGCGCCAGCGAGCCCTCGAACTTACCGAGGGTGATGACGTTGGTCGGACAGCGGTCGACGCACAAGGCGCACCTGGTGCACTCGTCCTCGTCGACTACGAAGAACCCGTAGTTGGTGCCGTCCTCTCTGGGGTCTGACACTCCAACGGCTTCGCTGATCGCCTCGAGCGACAGGTAGTGGATGCACTTCCATGGGCATATGTCGACACAGCCCTCACAGAGGATGCACTCCGACTGGTCGATGTGGAGGAACTGCTTGGGGCGCAGCTTGTCTTTGAAGTAGTCGGTCTCCACCAGGCCCAGCTGATAGTCGTCCCGGAATGGAGGGGTCTCGTCGACCACGCCGCGTGGCATCAGTCCTCCACCCGAATCAGGGGGCGGCCGTACGGCGAGGTACGCACCTTGGGTTGATCACCGCCGGGGGAGATCTTGCCCCAGTCCTGGAGCATGTAGGCAACAACGATCCATCCGACAAAGACCACGAGGTAGTAGCCCCCGGAGATGGCGTCCTTGATCGCACCGAAGCTGATCTGGACCTCGTTGCCCAGCACCAGCCATGGGGGGATGGTGAAAGCGATGTTCTGACTGGTCCAACCGAGCGGTCCCTGGCTGAGGTTGAGCCATTCCGACGGCACCACACCGAAGAGCAGCACGAACTCGATCCAGGTCAGGAAGCTGGCGAAGGCGGTGCGGGCCCATGTGAGGGGTTGGTTGGCCACCCAGATCATGGCGGCGCCGAACAAAATGAGCTGCGAGCCGACGAATGCGATGATCTGCCCGGCGGTGAACCACGGCCACCCACGAGGGATGAACTCGAAGATCCCGCGATCGACCTCGGGTGGGAGGAGGGCGAAGTGGGCGATCAGGACCCCCACAACGATCGCTGGGATACCGAGGAGCAACGACGTCCAGCCGAGCCTCAGGCGCTGCGACTCGTCCAGCCGGCTCAGTCGGGCGATCACCGTTGGTCCTCTGCTCCTTCCCTGGCGGCAGCCGGTTGGCGGCGCCGCACCGGTACGGCCCCATCCTTGCACACGCTGGTGATACGCGGGGAATCGCGCCTCGGTCGACGGCTCCGTTCCATCACCCGCCTCTATCCCTCTGGACCGGCTCGTTATCCTCCGGCGACCATGGAGGGACCGGCATGACCGAAGATCAAGACTCGGCCGCCCGCCTCCATCTGTTCGCCTCGGTCGCCTTCTCGGTGGTGTCCGGTCTCCTCCTCGTAGCCCTCTTCCTCTCCTTGCGGTTCCCCACCGTCGTCGGCCAGCTCCCCCAACTCACCTATGGGCGGCTCAAGCCGATGGTGCTCACCACGGCGGTGCTCGGTTGGCTCACCCTGGCCGGTATCGGTGCCGTCTACTACCTCCTTCCCCGGCTCACCGGCGCACCGATGTGGGGTGAGCGCATCGCCCGGCTCAACCTGATGGCTGCAGTCCCTATCTATGCGGCGGCCGCGCTGGCGCCGGTGCTCGGTCTTTCCTCGGGGCAGGAGCTGCTCGAGGTGCCGTGGTACCTGGACCTGCTGATCCTGGCGACGTTGGCGGTCCCGTTGGGAGTCACCATCCAGACGCTGCGCCACCGCACCGAGGAGGGTATCTACGTCTCGCTTTGGTACGTCGTAGCCGGGGTCACCGCGGCGTTTGGGCTCTGGGTGGTGGGCAACCTGCCCGGCGTGATCGGCGACCTCCCCGGGCTGGGTGGGATGACCACCGCGCTGCAGAGGGTCATGTTCTCGTCCGGTTTCCTCACGTTGTGGGTGGTGGGGATCGGGATCGGGACCGCCTACTACCTGCTCCCCCAGGAGACGGGCAACCCGCTGTTCAGCCGTGGGCTGGCGGCTGCCGGCTTCTGGTCGGTGGTGTTGGCGGCTCTTTGGGCCGCTCCCACCGCACTGACCCACACGCCGGTGCCGGGCTGGGCACAGACAGTGGCGGCAGTGATGGCGCTCGGTTTGGTGATCCCGGCATTGGCAGTGGCCACCAACTTCGCAGGGACCTTGCACGGGCGATGGGACACCTTGTCAAGCTCGCTCCCGGTGCGGTTCGCCGTCGCCGCTACCTCCTTCCTCGTGCTGGTATCGCTGGCCTCGGCGGGCAGGGGGTTCCCTTCGGTGGCATCGGTGCTCGGCTTCACCGCCACCGCTGACGCTGTCCTCATGGTCACAATCTTCGGAGTGGCCGGGCAGTTCGCCGCCGCCTTCACCTATCACGCCATCCCCCGCATCGCCGGGCGTCGGGTGTTCAGCGACTTCTCCGGGCGACTCCACCTGAGAATGGCGGCGGTGGGGAGCGCGGCACTCGGGTTCCTGTTGTGGGTTACCGGAACGGTGACCGGGTACACCTGGGTAGGTGCCGCCCGAACCGGTTCGTTCGTAGCCGCCGGTGAGGGATGGCAAGAGGTGGAGAGCTCCACCCTTGTCTTCACCAGCCTGCTGCCGTTGGCTGCCCTCCTCGTTGCGGTCGGGCTGCTGGCGTTTGGGTACAACGTGTTCAGGTCCTACACCTCGGGCGAAACCGTTCCCCAGGAAGTTCTGGTGCCAACGGGAGCCGAGAATGGCTGACCCCGAGCTCCTCTCCCAGGCGGCGACGGCGCTCGGCGTCCCCGAGCCCATCGTGCAACGCTCGGCGGCGGCTCGGGCCGCGGCCAATGGGGTGGACGTCGACGAGGTGCTCAGGGCGTGGGCCGGGGGCGACAGCGTGACTGCCGCCGAGAGCGGCGGAGCGCCGGCGGAGGCACCAGTCGAAGCGACGGAAGCCGAGACGGCTCCGGAAGAGACGGCAGACGGCGGACGGGAGACGGCAGCCGAACCAGAAACTGCCGAATCTGCAGCGGAGTTGACCAGTCCGGTCCCAGCTGCGGTTCCGGCGGCGGCAGCGGCGCCGGCGGCTGCTGCCACTGCGGTGCTGGAGCGGCCCCGGGTCATCCCGATCCTCGCAGGCCGCCGGGAGAGCCACTGGAAACTGATCGCCGGGGTGGTGGGGCTGCTCACCCTCGGATTGTTGGGCGGGTGGGTCCTCCCCACGCTCGACACACTCGACGACCCAGGAGCCCCCGCTGCCTTGACCGCCACCGGTGAAGAAGGCCGTCGGATCTACCTGCGCGAGGGTTGCCAGTCCTGCCACACCCAGGTGGTACGGCCCATCGTCACCGATGCCGGGTTGGGCCCGGTGTCGAGCGCCGGATCGGTCAGCGGGTACCCTGGCGACACCATCGGTTCGGTGCGGTACGGCCCCGACCTCACCCACTTCGGGAGCAGGGAGGGCGTGGACCTGGCAACAGTCACGGCGTATCTCCGCAACCCACTAGCGATGCGCGCCAACAGCCTGATGCCGCCAATCGACTATCTAGACGACGCTGAACTCGAGGCGTTGGCCCAGTTCCTGGTGGAGTCGAAGTGACCCTCCGTAGGAAGTCCCACAAGAGGGTGTGTCTGTGAGCGACGATCAGCTGGCAGCGGCTGCGGCCGCGCTCAACGCCCCAGATGCGATCGTCAAACGCTCCGCCGAGGCCAGAGCCAAGGCAGACGGGATCCCGGTCGAGCAGGTGCTGGCGGCTTGGGCTGGTGGGGAGAGCACAGCAGCCCCAGAGACGGAAGACGGAAGACGAAAGGCGGAAGAAGACGAACCGGAGGCATCCGGGCCGGCCGAACAGCCATCCGAGCCAGAAGTTGCCGAACCGGCAACGGAGGAGGAGCCGGTGACTCCGGCCGAAGTGCCAGCCGCCGCGGCGACACCGGCCGTCCCGGCGGTTCCGGCTGCTGCAGCGGCCCCCGAGGTGCCGGACTTGCCGCCTCCGCCGGAAAGAGTCTCGCCGGCGGCGGCGATGGAATACCCCGAGGTGGTGACGGTCCCAACCGTCGGGATCAAGGAGCGGACCGGGGGCGGCGTCCCCGGCTGGCTAACCAGCGTCTTCGTGGCCGTCCCCCTCTTCGCCCTCTTCTATCTCATCTCCAACGCCGGCGGGGTCGAATGCGGCCAAGGCGGCGCCCTTGCGGTGGACCCGATTTCCGGGGAGCTGGTCAACTGCGACGGGACGCCCTACGAGGGGTCGGGCGCCGGTGGCGGAGCAGGTGGAGATTTCCTGGCGGATGGTGAGCAGGTGTATGTAGACGTGGCCGCTTGCCAGGCCTGCCAC
>DATADW010000161.1:0-25357 GCA_036258335.1 Acidimicrobiia bacterium | reverse complement strand
TCCGATCTGGGACTCGACCGACCCATGCCGAACATCCATCCCAGTCCTCTCATCCTCCGTAGCCGTCAAGCGAGGCCGCTGGCAAGCAAGGAGGTGTGCCACGTCGGCGAACCGGTGGCGGTGGTGGTGGCGACGACTCGCCGGGCCGCCATCGACGCCGCCGAAATGGTCGAGGTCGTCGAGGACCCCACTCCCGCGGTGGCGTCGGTGGAGTCGGCTCTCGATGGCGGCCCCCCTGTCCACCGTGACAGCGACTCGAACCTGGTGGCGACGATGAACGCAACCTTTGGGGACATCGACGCCGCCTTCGGCAGAGCGGCTCACATCTCGACGGTGAGGCTCCGTCAGCACCGCGGTGCCGCCGCCTTCATGGAGACCCGCGGCGTCCTCGCCAACGTCGAGGCGGGCAGCGGAGACCTTATGGTCTGGTCGTCCACCCAGGCGCCGTACGCCCTGCGGGAGCATCTCAGCCGATACTTCGCGCTGGGTGTCGAGCGGGTCAGGGTGGCGGCGCCCGATGTCGGAGGTGGGTTCGGGCCCAAGGCGGCGCTCTACGCCGAGGAGTATGTGGTCGCCGCCCTGGCTCTCACGCTGGGTAGCCCGGTCAAGTGGATCGAGAGCCGGCGCGAGCACTTCCTCACCACGCTGCAGATGAGAGACCAGATCTGCGAGTTGGAGGCGGCTGTCGACAGCGACGGCCGGCTGCGTGGGATCCGGGGCCGGATCCTCCATGACAACGGGGCGTATGTCCCATACGGTGTCCTTCCCGCCGCCACCGGCCTCCGGCTGCTCCCCGGGCCCTACGTCGTCCCGGCGATGGATGTCGCGCTCCAAGTGGCGTACACCAATCTCCCCCCCACCAGCGCAATCCGGGGAGCGGCCCGTCCCTACGCCGTGTTCGCCATGGAGCGGCTCATCGACGCCGTGGGGCGTGACCTCGGGATCGGCTCGGCCGAGGTCCGTCGTCGCAACTTCATACCTCCCGACCGTTTCCCATACCCGGTCGGCCTCACCGGCGGCGACGGACGTCCCATCGAGTACGACAGCGGCGACTACCAGGCGGCACTGGAGCTTGCCATCACCAAGGCCGACCTGGTCGGTGCGGAGCTACGAAAGAAGCGGTCGGCTCGGTCGGGGTTGCGGCGCGGGGTGGGTATCGCCAGCTATGTCGAGGACACCGGGCTGGGGCCGTTCGACGGGGCCAGGGTCACCATCCTCCCTACGGGGACCGTCGTGGTGGATACGGGGGCGGGATCACAGGGCCAGGGTCACGCCACCGTCTTCGCCCAGATCTGCGCCGAGGCGCTCGGCGTCGAACCGGCAATGGTGACGGTGAGGGCGGCCGACACATCGAGGGCCGACCACAGTGTTGCCACCGTGGCTAGCCGGACCGCCACCACCACCATGTCGTCGGTCCACCTCGCCGCCGTGGAGGTGGCCGGTCTGGCCAGGCGCCTTGCCGCCTTCCGCCTCGAGGCGGCGCCCGACGACATCGAGCTGGTCGGGGGGACCGCCAGGGTCATCGGCCAGCCGGGGACCGAAATCCCGTTGGGAGAGCTAGCCGCGGCGGTGAAGGGGCCGCTCCCTCCAGACCTGTCGGCTGACCTCGGGGGCTCGCTCCACGCCGAGGCGGCCTTTCGCATACCGGCTCCGGCATACGCCTTTGGGACCCATGTCGCCGAGGTCGAGGTCGACCCAGAGACGGGATCGGTGACCGTGGACCGATACACGGTGGCCCACGACTGCGGTCGGGTTCTCAACCCGATGATCGTCGCCGGACAGATAGACGGCGGCGTGGCCCATGGGCTGGGGAACGCGCTGATGGAGCGGGTCGCCTACAGCGACGATGCCCAGCCACTCGTCACCACCTTCGTCGATTACCGGATCCCGGCAGCTGAGCAGGTCCCATCGATCACCAAGGTTCACACCGAAACGCCATCGCCCCGCAACCCCCTGGGGGCAAAGGGGGCTGGAGAGGGCGGAACACTCCCCGCCATGGCGGCAGTGGCGGCCGCAGTGGACGACGCTCTCGCCGAGCTCGGCGTGGTGGTCGATCGCTACCCCCTCCTCCCAGAGACGGTGCGCTCGATGGTCTCATCGAGTTCCCGCTCCGGTTGACCGCCGGAGCCCGTCGCACCCTGGCGGTACCCTCGCTCGCCGGTGACGGACAGCTCCCCCTTCCCAGGACCAGCGGCGCTGGGGCGCGGTGCCGTCGTTCTCCCCGGCGCTCCGATGCCTCCCGGGTTGGACGGCCCAACCCGGGTCGTCGTTGACCACGCGGTGCTGGCCGAACCGGCCGCGGTCGTCGAGTCGCTCCACCGGGACTGGGTGAGAAGGCATCCGGTTCTGATAGAGCTGGCGGTCGACCAGAGGGCGCTCGCCGAGCCGATAGTCGAGCGCCGCCCGCCGTTCGACCTCGGGGGACGCTTCGACCTCGCCAGGGAGCGGCTCCATTTCCTGGTGTGGGCGAACACATACGACTGCCGCACCGGTGAGCCGGTGTGGTGGCACGCCCGCAAGGCGGTTGCGGCGACCGAGGTCGCCACCCGGCGTGGCCCGGCCGACGTCGCTCTCCCCGACGGCACGGCTGCCTGGATCGACGCCGGCCCTCGTCAGCCGCTCCCCGACATCGGCCACCCGGTGATTCACCGGGAGACGGTCGAGTGGGGAGGTTTGACGACGGTGCCTCAGCCAAAAGCGGTGGTGGGCGACCTGGCTCCCGACCAGCTCGGGGCTGTAAGTCACCTGGCGGGGCCGGCTCGGGTGATAGCGCCTGCCGGCTCGGGAAAGACCCGAACCCTCATCGCCCGGATCCGGCACCTTGTGGACTCAGTCGGGGTCGAGCCCGACCTCATCACGGTGGTGGCCTACAACAACCGCGCTGCCGCCGAGCTGCGGAGCCGGCTGGGCCCGAGCGACGTCTCGGTCCGCACCATCCACTCGCTCGGGTGGTGGATCCTGCGCCGACATCGGCCCAGTTTGACTCTGCTCACCGAGCGCGATGTTCGGTCGCTGGTCGGGCCGCTGGCGCCGGTTGGCCCCCGCACCAACCAGGACCCGCTCGCTGCCTACATCGAGGCGCTGGCGGAGGTTCGCGTCGCACTCCGCTCGCCGCAGACGGTGGAGCAGAGCCGAGACGATGTCCCCGGCTTCGCCGACCTCTATCCGGAATACCGCCGCCGGCTCGCTGCCAGGGGGGCGGCCGACTTCGACGAGCAGGTCTTCGGCGCCATCGAGGCGCTGCTCGCCGACCCGGCGCTGCGACGGAGCGCCCAGGCGAGCTGCCGGCACCTGCTGGTGGACGAGTTCCAGGACCTCACCCCCGCCTACCTCCTGCTGCTCCGGCTGGTGGCGTCCCCCGGGCTAACGGTGTTCGGGGTCGGCGACGACGACCAGGTGATCTACGGGTACGCCGGGGCCGATCCCGGGTTCCTCATCGACTTCGACCACCTCTTTCCCGGTGCCGGCCATCACCCACTCGAGGTCAACTACCGCTCCCCGACACCTGTCGTCGCCGCGGCCACCAACCTGCTGTCGCGCAACCGGCGCCGGGTGTCCAAGGAGATCCGTCCACCTGACGGTCGGCACGACTCCGAAGACCGACTGCTGGTCAGAACCGTCCTGTCGGCCGAGCTAGGAGTCTCGGCAGCCGCCGAGATCACGAGCTGGCTTGAAGGTGGCGTCGAACCGGTGCAGATGGCGGTGCTGTGCCGGGTCAACGACGGGCTGCTCCCGGCACAGGCGGCGCTGGCAGAGATCGGCGTGCCCTACCAGTCCACCGTTGACGCCGCCGTGCTGCAACGAACTGGGATGCGCGCCGCTCTCGCCTACCTCCGGCTGGCACTCCGCTCCGATGCGATGGCCAGAACCGACCTGCTGGAGGCGGTGAAGAGGCCCTGGCGCGGGCTCAACCAGGTTGCCGTCAACATCCTGCAAAGGCAACGCACGTGGCAGATCGACGAACTGTGGGATCTCACGGATTCGCTCGACGCCAGAAAGGCGGCCAAATGGGACGAGTTTGTCGCCCAACTCGACCGGCTGGCCAAGATTGCGGCCGGAGGTGCTCCCACTCAAAAGCTCCTGGCGATGGTCAGGCGCGATGCCGGCCTCGACCAGGCCACGGCCCTGCTCGACGCCTCCCGCAGTTCTGCCGACCGTGCCGGCCACGGAGACGATCTCGATGCTCTCGAGCAGGTTGCGGCACTCCATCCCGACTCGGCCACCTTCGAGGAATGGCTCACCGACCTGCTCGGGAGGTCGGGCGATCCCAAGGGAGTAACCCTCTCCTCGATCCACCGGGTCAAGGGGATGGAGTGGGAGCGGGTGCTTGTGTTCCGGGCCGATCGCGGGCTGATGCCGCACCGGTTGAGCGATGACGTGGAAGAGGAGAGACGGGTATTCCACGTCGCCATCACCCGCGGGATCCAGGCGGTCACCATCCTGGCCGATGCCGACCGCCCGTCCCAGTTCCTCGACGAGATGGCACACCCCGGGTCACCGCCACCGGCGGAGGCAGAGCCACCTCTACCGTCGGCGCCGCCGGTATCCACCGTCTCGACACCCGAGGAGGAAGACCTTCTCGTCCGGCTCAAGGATTGGCGCAGGGAGACCGCGGCGGCTCGCCACTGGCCCGCCTACCTGGTACTCCCCGACAAGACCCTCGAGGCGATCGCGGTGCGACGCCCGGCGACGATGGCCGACCTGAGCGGCTGTCCCGGCATCGGGCCGATCAAGCTCGAGCTCTACGGCGAACAGCTGCTCGAGCTGGTGGCCGCGGCAATCCCCTAGGGTGCCCCCAGTGGTCGAGCAGCCCGTCTTCCCAAAGGACCCGGCCACGCTGGTCGCCTTTCTCGCAGCGCGGACCGAAGGGCGGCTCCCCGGGCTGCTCGGGATAGAGATAGTCGAGCTCTCACCGGGGCACTCTCGGTTGGCGCTCGAGATCGACCAACGGCACGAGGCGCCCAACGGCTATCTCCACGCCGGCAGCCTGATCACGCTGGCCGACACGGCATGCGGGTTCGGTTGTGTCGCCACGCTGCCCGATGGAGCAACCGGGTTCACCACCCTCGAGATCAGCTCAAACCACGTGGGCACCGCTCTTCAGGGAAGGCTGGAGGCGGTGGCGCAGCCGATGCACCTGGGCCGCACCACCCAGGTTTGGGACGCCACCGTTACCGTCGAGCCCGAGGGCCGCCGTCTCGCGCTGTTCCGGTGTACCCAGATGGTGCTCTATCCGCGTTGATCGCCGGTTAGCCCTTCCATGAAAGGGCGGGCCTGACGCAGGATCTCCTCGACCGTCGCCGCCGGCGACTGCCGCGAGGTGTCGACAACCGCCACTGGGGAAAGATCGAGCAGGGCGAGCCGGCGCGACTCGGACAGGCTGACCAGTTCGTCACGGGTCACGCCCCGTCGGTGGTCCCCGGTGAGGGCACGAGCGGCGAGCGTTTCAGGATCGGCCTCGAGCATGACAACCAGCGCACGCGACCGCTTCACAGCCGACAGCGCACCCTCGTCGTCGGCGATGCTGGCGGCGGCGGCGATGACCGCAGGCCCGGGCGAAGAGAGGGCATCATGCAGCGCCTCGGACTCGAGACGATGGAGCCGCTCCACCCCCTCCGCTGCGGCTATCTCCTTACCGGTGTGCCCGGTGAGTCGGCGGAGCTGGGGATCGGAGTCGATGAACGGGCGTCCGCTCCGTTCCGCCAAAAGGGCACCGATGGTGGTCTTGCCGGCACCCATGGGACCGACCAGGACGAGGTGCCTCTCCGCCACTTTGGCAGGGTAGGCGGCCGTTACGGTGGGCCTATCTCGCGGGAGGCCCCGATGAGCGTGGTACCGGTCGATCGAGAAGCTGCGCAAGCCGCAATCGACCGCCTCACCGCCAAGGTGACCGCCGATCTGACCAACCATCCGGCCGAGACCGGGAGGCCGGTCCCCGGGCTGGATTGGTCGGTGGGGGAGACCGGCGCCCATCTGGTAACCCTCATCGACGACGTGACGCGATACGTGACCGGTGACCTCCGGCCCGAGGGCTCGGTTGCCGATATGGCCGCGTTGAACCGGAGGCGGATCGACCGGCTCCTTGACCGCCATGGCGGAGTGCTCGGGCGGCTTCTCCTCGAAGCCGTGTCCGTGTTCAAGGATGTCACGAGGGACCTGGGAGGCGACGAGCCCGTCCCTTGGTACGACCCAATGCGGATCGAGTTGGCAATCGTGCTCTCGGTCCTCGTGGGTGAGCTGTCGATCCACGGGAGTGACATAGCCCGCGGGCTCTCGCTAGCGGATGCGATCGAGCGGGAGGACGCCCTGCTGGTGCTCCCCGCCATATGGGAGCACTTCCCCTCGTACCTCGACACCGAGGCTGCCGCCGGGTTCACGGGAGTCTTCGGGATCGCAGTAAGGGGAGCGCAACCGGTGCGCATCGAGATCGCCGGTGGGGTGGCTGCGGTGTCCCCGCTCCACGGCGTGGTCGACTGTCGGATCACCGCCGACCCGGTGGCATTTGTCAGCGTCAGCTATGGGCGGGCCACCCCATGGAGCCAGATCCTGCGGGGCAAGATGATGGCCACCGGCAGCCGCCCCTGGCTCGCCACCAGGCTGCCGCAGCTGCTCATCCCGGTCTGAGCCCTTCAGGTCATCGGGACGCAGCTGTCGAGCTGGACCACCTCGGCGGCATCACCGATCTGGGCCCGAAGCTCGTCTGGGGTGCCGGCCAAGATGGGAAAGGTCCCGTAGTGGATGGGGACCACGGTGCCGGCACCGATGAGCTGGGCCGCCCGGCCCGCTTGGCGGGGGTCCATCGTGTAGTGCCCGCCGATGGGGAGCAGGGCGATGTCGGGGGCCCACAGCTCGCCGATCAGCGACATGTCGGAGAAGACCATGGTGTCGCCGGCGTGGTACACCTTCAGCCCACCCGAGAGCTCGAGCACCCATCCGCCGGGAGAGCCGCCGTCCACTATCCCGGTGTCGCCGGTGATCCCGCTCGAGTGGACCGCCGGCACCAGCGTGGCGGCGGTGACACCGGGAGCGGCCACCGTGCCCCCCATGTTGAGCCCGGTGACGTTTTCGATCCCTTTTCCACCGAGCCAGTTGGCGATCTCGTGGATGGCGAATATCCGCGGCCGGTGGCGATGGGCGACGTCGAGGACGCTGCTCACGTGGTCGAAGTGGCCGTGCGTGATGAACACGGTGTCGACCCTCTGCTGCTCGTGCTCGGAGGGTAGGCACGCCGGGTTCCCCGCCAACCAGGGGTCGATGAGGACGACAGTCCCATCCGAGGTTCGCAGCCTCACCGAGGCATGACCGAGCCAGGTCAACTCGATACCGCGCATGTCCATAGGCTCCTCCTCGCCGGGTCTCCGAGGTCCCATATCCTCGCGAGATGCCGCCGCCCGTGCCGGATGCACCGTTCATGACCCGAGGCGGGCGTGGGATACTCCCCTTGTGAAGGACATCCCTGCTCCCCCAGCCGATCCACGGGACTTCCTCCGCATCGACGGGCTGCTCGACGACGAGGAGCGACTGCTGCGCGACACGGTCCGGCGTTTTGTGGCAGACCGAATCCTCCCCGATGTCGGCCGCTGGTACGAGGAGGGAACCTTCCCTCGCGACCTGGCCAAGGAGATGGGTGCCCTCGGTCTCCTCGGGATGCACCTCGAGGGCTACGGGTGCGCCGGGACCAGCGCCACCGCCTACGGGCTGGCCTGCATCGAGTTGGAGGCGGGCGACACCGGCACCCGCAGCTTCGTGTCGGTCCAGGGTTCACTGGCGATGTTCCCCATCTGGCGGTTCGGATCTGAGGAGCAGAAGCAAGAGTGGCTCCCCCGCATGGCCGCGGGCGAGGCGATCGGGTGTTTCGGTCTCACCGAGCCGGACTCCGGATCGGACCCTGGGTCGATGCGCACCAACGCACGTCGGCAGGGCGGCGACTGGGTCCTCAACGGCACCAAGATGTGGATCACCAACGGCGGCATCGCCGACGTCGCCATCGTCTGGGCCCTCACCGACGAGGGGATCCGCGGTTTCATCGTGCCCACCGACACACCGGGGTTCTCCACCAACGACATCCACGCCAAGATGAGCCTGCGCGCCTCGGTGACTTCGGAGCTCGTGTTGGAGGACGTCCGGCTCCCCGAGCACGCCGTGCTGCCTGGGGTCGCCTCGATCCGCGGGCCTCTCTCCTGTCTGAGCGAGGCGCGATTCGGGATCCTCTTCGGGGTGATGGGGTCGGCGCGCTCCTGTTACGAAGCGGCCCTCGACTACGCCTTGTCGCGCCACCAGTTCGACGCACCCATCGCCTCCTTCCAGCTCATCCAACAGAAGCTGGTCGAGATGATGGTGACGGTGCAGCGGGGGACGCTGCTCGCCATCCACCTGGGCCGGCTCAAGGACCAGGGGATGCTGGCCCCCGAGCAGGTCAGCTTCGGCAAGTTCGACAACGTGCGGACCGCACTCGACGTCGCCAGAACGGCTCGGGGTGTGCTCGGCGCCAACGGGATCACCCTCGAGTACCCGGTGATCCGTCACATGACCAACCTCGAATCGGTCTACACCTACGAGGGGACCAACGAGATCCACACCCTGATCCTCGGTCAGGCGCTCACCGGGATACCCGCCTTCCGCGCCCCCGGCTGAGAAACGCCCCGGCTGGAAGCACATCCGCAGTAGGTAACGTTTTGGGGTGAGCAGAGGACCCGAGGGGGGGCGGCTGCCGGTCTCGATGATCTGACTGCGATCGACGACGCCGTCGCCGCCCTCGAAGCACAACGAGAGACGCTTGGCGAGGCGGTTGTCGAGACCGCCGTCCAGCCGCTGCGGGCGCGCCGTACCGCCATCCTGGCCGGGATCGCCGGAGGTCAGCCCAAACAGGTGACCGTGCTCTTCGCCGACCTGGTCGAATTCACCGCGCTGTCGCGCCAGCTCGACGCCGAGGACGTCCGGTCGGTCGTCAACTCCTACTTCTCTTGCTGGCGCGAAGTCATCGAGCTGCACGGCGGAGTAGTCGAGAAGTTCATCGGCGATGCGGTGATGGCCGTTTTCGGCCTGCATCGGGCGATGGAGGACGACCCGCACCGGGCAATCCGGACCGCGCTGGCGATGAAGAGCGCGCTTGAAGAGCTCAACACCGATCCCGAGTCCGAGTACGGGATCACGCTGCAGATGCGGGTCGGGATCGACACCGGCGAAGTGGTGGTGAGCATGGACCGGCCGGACCAGGAGGTGAGCGTCGTTGGGGAGACGGTGAACCTCGCCAGCCGGCTACAGGCGGAGGCGCCCAACGACGGGGTGCTCATCTCCGGCGATACCCATCGGCATGTCCGCGGCGGCTTCTCCTTCCGCTCGCTCGGGACACTCTCGCTCTAGGGTGTTGGCCGCCCTGTCGAGGCGCATGTGGTCATCAGGGAGCAGCCGCACCGGTTCGAGCTCGACGAAGGCCGAGGCGTCGAGGGAGTGGACACAAGGACCATCGGGCGCGATCTCGAGATGCTCAAGCTGCAAGACCTTTACGGGGACGTGGTTGACGATGTGAGCCCGCGGGTGTTCACCATCATCGGGGACGCGGGGGTGGGCAAGTCGCGCCTGCCGCGCGAGCTCGACCAGTGGTTGGCCGAGATCCCCGATCCGGTGTGGTGGTTCCGCGGCAGGGCATCACCTTCGGCGCAGAACCTCCCCAACGCCCTGCTGCGCGAGATGATGGCCGCCCGGCTCGACATCCACGAGAGCGACGACCCCGAGACGGTCAGGCTCAAGTGGGAAGAGGGCATGGCGACGATGTTCGGCGCAGGATCCGAAGGCCGTGCCCACCTCGTCGCCCACTGGCTCGGCTTCGAGATCGGCGACACCCCTCATGTCCGCGGTGTCCGCCACGACCCCCAGGGACTACACGACCGCGCCCGCAGCTACCTAACCGAGTACTTCGCCGACCTCGTCGGCGAATCGCCCGTCGTCGTGCTGCTCGAGGATCTCCACTGGGCAGACGAGGGCTCCCTCCGCTGGTTCGACAGCGCCGGCCATCTTCTCGCGGGGCGCGTGGTGCTCGTGGTGGCGACGAAGCGCCCGTCGCTGTTCGAGCGCTACCCAACGTGGGGAGAGAGCGGCGACGTCCACACCCGGATTCCACTCGACTCGCTCTCCCGCCGCCAGAGCCGTCAACTGTTGGGCGAGATCCTCCAAAAAGCGGAACACGTCCCAGAAGCGCTGATCGAGCTCGTCGTGGATGCAACGGACGGCAATCCCTTCTACATCGAAGAACTGGTCAAGTGGATGCTCGAGGCCGGTGTCATCGAGAAGGACGACGACCGCTGGACGGTGCACGAGCAGAAGATTGATCGCACCCGTGTCCCCGCCACGCTGCGCGGCGTCCTCCAGGCCCGGCTCGACACCCTGGCACACGACGAGCGGCAGGCGCTGCAGCAGGCCGCGGTGATCGGGAGGGTCTTCTGGGACGACGCTGTCGAGGGTTCTTGCCGCCGGGACGGGAGCGAGCAGAGTGCCGGTGGGGATGTCGCTCGATCGGCTCCGCTCACGCGAGGTCGTCTACGAACGGCGGCAGTCGACCTTCGACGACACGAGGGAGTTCCTCTTCAAGCACGCCTTGCTGCGCGACGTGACCTATGACAGCGTGCTCAAGGGTCGTCGTCTCGGTTACCACGCCCAGGCGGCGAGGTGGATGGAACAGGTCGCGGAGCGCAACCGGAGAACCGACCAGTACGCCGGGCTGATCGCCGGACACCATGATCTCGCCGCCGATGCCATCGCCGCCGGGCGTTGGTACCTCCGTGCCGGGCGGCAGGCTGCTTCGGTTCACGCCCTCACCGAAGCCACCAGGCTGCTGGGGCGCGGCATCGAGGTCCTGCCCGAGGACGAATGGGAGCTTCGCTTCGACCAGAGCCACCGACTATCTGAAAACGGTCTCCTCGAGCATCGGTGATGATGACACCGATCTGCGCACAGGGTTCCTCGGTACGAGGTCCAAATCAGCGCTGCTCGTCGCCACCGAAGAGGTCGGCTGAACTCGTCGGGAGTGGCACCGGACCACAGCTAGCGTGACCGAGTTATGCCACCCCTGGTCGAAGCGCACGACTTGACCAAGCGGTTCGGGGACTTCACCGCGGTCGATGGCGTCGAGTTCACCATCGAGACCGGCGAGGCCTTCGGCTTCCTCGGCCCGAACGGCGCCGGGAAGACATCGACGATGCGGATGATCGGGGCGGTCTCCCCGGTCACCGAGGGAACGCTACGGGTGTTCGGGGTCGATCCTGCGGTCGAGGGTGCCTCCATCAGGGCGCGCCTCGGTGTTGTGCCCCAGGAGGACACCCTCGACACCGAGCTGACGTTGGAGGAGAACCTCTACATCTACGGCCGCTACTTCGATCTCCCCGCCAAGGTGATCCGTCAGCGGATCGACGAGCTGCTCTCCTTCGTCCAGCTCGCCGAGCGCCGCACCGACAAGGTGGAGCCCCTCTCGGGGGGGATGAAGCGACGGCTCACCATCGCCCGCTCGCTGATCAACCAGCCCGAGTTGATGATCCTCGACGAGCCCACCACCGGTCTCGACCCGCAGGCTCGCCACCTGGTTTGGGACCGCCTCTACCGGCTCAAGCAGCAGGGCGCCACCCTCATCATCACCACCCACTACATGGACGAGGCCGAGCAGCTCTGCGACCGGCTGGTGGTGATGGACAAGGCGAAGATCGTGGCCGAGGGTTCCCCGCGCAGCCTGATCGAGGAGTACTGCACCCGCGAGGTGGTTGAGCTTCGTTTCCCACCGGACAATCAGGACCGAGCGCTCGAGTCGCTCGACGGTCTGGCCAAGCGGATCGAGGCACTCCCCGACCGGGTCCTGCTCTATACCGACGACGGTGACGCATCTGTCACTGAGGTTCACGAGCGGGGCCTTCACCCGACGGCGACGGTGACACGGCGCAGCACGCTCGAAGATGTCTTCCTGCGGCTCACCGGGCACACGCTGGTGGACTGATGGCCACCCCGGCTCCGCTGAGGATCCTCGAGGGCCACGCCCGCGTCTACCGCCGAACCTGGCGGGGGAGCGTCTTCTCAGCCTTCGTCAGCCCCATCCTTTATCTCCTCGCCATGGGGGTGGCCCTGGGGTCCGTCGTCGATGCGAGCATGACGGGCGGTGTCGAGGGCCTCCCCTACCTGGTGTTCCTCGCTCCCGGTCTGCTCGCCGCCTCCGCCATGCAGACAGGGGCGGGGGAAGGCTCGTACCCGGTGATGGCCGGGATCAAGTGGCTCAAGACCTACCAGGCAGCCCTGGCCACGCCGGTGTCGAGCGCCGACATCATGCTGGGCATTCTGGGATGGGCCACCGTGAGAGTGACAATGGTGTGTGTCGTCTTCGCCGCGGTGATGGTCGCCTTCGGTGCCGCCTCGCCGGGAGGTGCACTGTTGTCGGTGGGACCTGCCGTGCTCACCGGCGTGGCCATGGCGGCGCCGGTGATGGCATGGACCGCCCGGCTGGAGAAGGAGACAGGGCTGGCCAACCTCTTCCGGTTCGTGGTGGTCCCCATGTTCCTCTTCAGCGGCACCTTCTTCCCGGTGAGCCAGCTCCCCGACTGGATCGAATGGCTCGCCTGGATCACGCCTCTGTGGCACGGGGTGGACCTCGCCAGGGCGGCGGCTCTCCCCGAGGTGACGACCACCTTCCCACCATGGGTGAGCACCGTGTTCCTCATCGCGCTGACGGTGATCGGGACCGTGGCGGCGTTGAGGACGTTCAAGCGGAGGCTGGTCACATGACGACCACCACACTCATCGCCCGGGTGGTGCCGCCCAGCATCCTCGGTGCACGCGGCGCCCGGCACCTCCTGGCGCGCAATTTCCTCGTCTACCGCCGGATCTGGCCGCTCATTCTCTCCGGATTCTTCGAACCGCTGTTCTATCTGTTCGCCATCGGCGTCGGGGTGGGTCAGCTCGTCGGCGACATCTCTGTCGGGGGCACGGTGGTCACCTACCGCCAGTTCGTGGCGCCCGCGCTGCTCGCCGCCTCGGCCATGAACGGTGCGGTGTACGAGTCGACGATGAACATCTTCTTCAAGCTGAAGTGGGAGAAGACCTACGACGCCATACTCGCCACCCCCCTAGGCCCGGGCGACATCGCCCTCGGGGAAATCGGGTGGTCCCTGTTCCGCGGCGCCATCTACGCCGCGGCCTTCCTGGTCGTCATGGCCGTGTTCGGGCTCGCCACCTCCTGGTGGGCCGTGCTGGCGCTGCCGGCGGCTGTTCTTATCGGTTTCGCCTTCGCCGCCGCCGGGATGGCGGCCACCACCTTCATGCGCAGCTGGCAGGACTTCGACCTGGTCGCACTGGTCACCCTGCCGCTCTTCCTCTTCTCCGCCACCTTCTACCCGCTGGACGTGTACCCACCGGTTATCCAGATGCTGACCCAACTGTCGCCGCTGTACCACGGCGTCGAGCTGATCCGGGCGCTCACCCTGGGGATCTTCGACTGGTCGATCGCCGTCAACGTCTTGGTGCTGCTGGTGATGGGTCTGGTGGGGCTGTCGATCGCTGCTCGCCGGGTGGAGAAGCTGCTGCTCTCCTGACCGGTCATTTACCCCGCTGGTGGAGCGCCCGCACCGAGTCGATGGTGTCGGCCTCGGCGGGGCCCTTGTCCGGCCGGTAACCCTTCACCCGGGCGAAGCGCAGCGCCACCCCGCCCGGATAACGGGACGACGCCTGTACGCCGTCAAAGGCGACCTCGACCACCAACTCGGGGCGGACCGTCACCACGTAGTCCCCTTGGTCAATGGCCAGACCGAGCAGTGTCTCGGTCTGCCAGGTGAGCATCTCGTCGGTGAGCCCCTTGAAGGTCTTGCCCAGCATGACAAACCCCCCTGCCGGATCCCTCGCCCCCAAGTGGAGGTTGGAGAGCCACCCTTGGCGGCGGCCGTGGCCCCACTCGGCGGCGAGGATCACCAGATCAAGGGTCAGCACCGGCTTCACCTTGACCCAGGAAGCGCCGCGACGACCGGCTTCGTAAGCCGCGTCCAGGGCCTTGACCATCACCCCCTCATGCCCGAGGTCCAGTGCCTGGTCGAGTACCGCCTGTGCCGCCGGCAGATCGCCGGCCACAGCCCCCGGGACGCGCAACACCTCGGGCACGGCCAAGCAAAGCGCCTCTGACCTCCGGTGGAGCGGCAGGTCGAGTAGGTCCTCGCCGTCGAGGTGGAGACAGTCGAAGAAGAAGGGGACCAACAGACCAACAGGATTCCCCGTCTGGGTCCCAAACCTCGACATCGTCTCCTGGAACGGCAGCGGCCGTGCGTCGGAACGGAGCACGATCGCCTCGCCGTCGAGGATCACGGTGTCCACGGGGAGGGCGAGTAGCGCCTCGACCACCTCGGGTGCCCTCTCGGTAATGTCGGCCAGACTGCGAGTGAACACACGGACCTCGTCCCCGGCGCGATGTGCCTGGATCCGGGCGCCGTCCAGCTTCCATTCGACGCCAGCCGAGCCGAAACGGGCCATTGCCTCGGAAAGGTCATCGGCCGACTGGGCCAGCATCGGCTGGATTGGGCGGAGGACCTCGAGGCCAAAGGCCGACAACCCCGTGGCGCCGTAGCTCAAGGCGGTCTCGGCTACCACTCCCAGGTCGCCGGTCAGCATCAGAGCGCGACGCACCGATGCCGCCGGCACCGAGGCAGCGGCCGCCACCGCCTCCACCATCACTCCGCCGAGCGCACCCTGGCGAAGCTCCCCCAGGAGGACGTTGCGGACGAACCGCTGCTCATCGGGAGTGGCCTGCCCCATCAGCTCACCCAGGATCTGTGCCTTGGCGGTGCGCGAACCCGGGCCTGATGCGCCAGCCAAGGAATCGAGCATGGCATCGAGATCGCCCAAGGTGAGCGTCGGCTCGGCGGAGGGGGCCACTTCGCTGCGCAGCGACGCCCACCCCACCCCCACGGAGCCCTGGCGTGGCTCACCGGTGAGGAAGCCGACGGCAGGGACCACCTCGTCGGGCCCGGCAGCAGCCAGCACGGTGGCCAGCCGCCTCACCTTGGTGGAGCGCGCCGCCGTCTCGGCCACCTCATTCGATGCCGCGACGAGATCGGCCAAGAGCACGGCTCAGCCCTTCGAGCCGCCGAGTACGGCCATGTCGGTGATGTTCTGCAAACGCACCTGGCCGCGGGCGACCAGCGCCCCGTCCTCATCCCGGGCGACCGTCACCTGCCAGAGCTGCTGGGTGCGCCCCCGGTGGATCGGCGTGGCCACAGCTCGCAGCCGTCCGGTGCGGTGCGAGCGTAAGAAGTCTGTGGCGTTGGAGACCCCGACTGCCCCGATGATCCCCTGCTCGACAGCCCAGCTCACTGCCCCGTAGGAGGCGATGGTCTCGATGATCGAGCAATAGATGCCGCCGTGGACGACCCCGTAGGGCTGGTGATGGCGCTCATCAACGTCGAGCATGGCCAAAACGCGGTCGGGTCCGATCACCTGGATGTCGAGCCCGATCAACTCCACGAACCCCGTGGGCGCCGGAACCTGCTCGCTCACGGCATCTACCTCCTGACGTCGACGGGACGGTAGACGGGATGGCAAACTCGGCCTCAGCCCAGTCCCCGGCACCAGTTACTCTCCCCGGCGTGAGCATGGCTCGTCGGTGTTTGCCGGTTCTCCTCGTGCTGGCTGCAGCTTGCAGCGGCGCCGCAACGAGCGCGTCCCCAGATGTGACCGAGCCGCCGGCTACGCCGACCACGGCGGGCACTTCCACCTCGCCGACCACAGCCGCTCCTACCACCACCGTTACCCCCTCGACCACCGCGGCGCCCTCTACCACTGCTGCCTCTGCCGCCTCCGCGGTGATCCAAGCGTCTTGCGATCAGCCGCCAGACGCCTGGGCAGCCTTCTGCGAGGCGTACGAACTGATCCAGGAAAACCACCTGGAGCCGCCGGCCGACAGGGCGCTCGCCCGCGCCGCCTCCGATGGCATCGACCAGCTCGGCGACGGTGACGAGCCTCGTCCGGAGGACGAGGACCTGGTCTGTGCATTGCCATCGGACGCGTTCGAGGTGATGTGCCTGGCGATGGCCGACGAAGAGGCCGGCACCGAAGAGCTTGCCGAGTCTGCGCTGCGCGGCATGGTGGCCGGACTCGACCCGTTCAGCTCGTACCTGTCGCCCGAGGCAGCGCAGCAGTCGGCGGAGGAGTCGTCGGGGACGGTCGAAGGGATCGGCGCTGTGGTCCGGGCCGGTGAGACCGGGGACAACGGCGAGATCGGCGATGCCTGCCCGCTGCTGGGACCTGAGTGCCGCATGGTCATCGTCTCGGTCATAGAGGGCAGCCCGGCCGAGGAAGCCGGGATCCTCCCTGGCGACATCACGGTGGCCGTCGACGGTGAGCCAGTCGCCGGGCACACGGTGGATGAGATCGTCGAGGCGGTGCGGGGGCCGGCGGGGACCGAGGTAGCTCTGACTCTCGAGCGCGGCGGGGAGACATATGACGTCGTGGCCACTAGGGCGGCGGTCGCCATCCCGATAGCCGAATGGGAGGTGATCGAGCCCGACGTCGGTCTGCTCCGGCTATCGCTTTTCAGCGACAACTCCCCCGAGCAGGTGCGCACCGCCCTCGAAGAGTTCGTCGCCGAAGACGTGGAGACGGTGATCCTCGACCTCCAGGGCAACCCAGGGGGCTCGCTCGACGCCACGGTGCGGATCGCCAGCGAGTTCCTCTTGGGCGGCGACGTGGTTCGGACCGAGGGCCGCGACGGGTCTCTCGCCTACCCGGTTCGTCCCGACGGCGAGTGGAAGGCCGAGGACAAGGGGCTGGTGGTGCTGGTCGATCGGGCTTCGGCCTCGGCATCGGAGGTGCTGGCCGCGGTGCTCCAAGAGCGGGATCGGGGCGTGGTGATCGGCGAGAACTCGTTTGGTAAGAACACGGTCCAGCAGCAGTTCCCACTCGAGGATGGCTCGGTGCTTCGGCTCACCATCGGCCGCTGGGTCACCCCGGAGGGCCATGACTTCGGGACCGTCGGCGTCACCCCGAACGTCGAGGTCGAGATCCCGGCCGATGCCGAGGCCGGCTTCCTGGTGGACCGAGCTCTTTCCTACATCGACTCCACCGCTTGAATCGGTCTGGAGGCCGATGAGGCGACCGGCCCCGAGGGGCTACGGTCCCCGGCATGGGCCGCTCCGACGACGCCGCCGGTGTGGTGCTCACCGCACTCAGCGAGGCCATCGACACCATCGCCACTGAGCCGGCGCTCGACCGGGTCTTGAGCAAGCTGGCCGAGGGCGCCCGTCGTCTCGCTCGAGCAAGGTATGCCGCCATCGGCATCCCGGCGCCCGAGGGCGACGCCTTCGACCGTTTTGTCACGGTCGGGATGAGCGACGAGCTCATCGAGCGACTCGGCCCGCTCCCCCGCACCCACGGGATGCTGGGCGCCATGCTCGCCGAGACCCGACCGTTCCGTACGGCCGACATCACCCAGGACCCTCGCTTCCGCGGCTGGTGGCCGTCGGCCCATCCCACGATGCGCTCCTTTCTCGGAGTGCCGCTGGTGACCCAGGGAGCTGTGATCGGTGCCTTCTACCTCACCGATCGTGAGGAGGCCGACGAGTTCACCGCCGAGGACGAGGCCCGGGTGAAGCTGCTGGCCGGTCATGCCGCAATCGCCATCGAGAACGCCCGCCTGTTCGAGGCGAGCCGAGAGCTGGCGCTGTCCGAGGAACGGGCCAGGCTCGCCAGGGAGCTGCACGATGCCATGAGCCAGTCGCTGTTCAGTCTCAGCCTGTCAGCTCAGGCTGCCGCCAGCCTGGTGCAGCGCGACCCGGTGCGGGCAGTTGAGGAAATCAGCCGGGTCAAGGAGTTGGCCCGGGCCACCATGGTGGAGCTGCGCTCTGTGGTGGCCGGGCTGCGCCCCGCCGACCTGGAGAGCGACGGGTTGGTTGCCGCGCTCCGCAGCCAGCTCTCTCTGCTGGAGCGGGCCCACGGGCACGACATCGTGGTGCTGGTCGAGGGCGAGCCGGACCTGGAGCCCGATCAGGAGCACCACATCTTCCGGGTGGTGCAGGAGGCCGTCACCAATGCCCTTCGTCACGCCTCGGCATCAAAGGTACAGGTGAGCATCAGCGCCACCCCAGGCGGTCTGGTCGCCGAAGTGAGCGACGACGGGGTCGGGTTCGACCTGGACGCAACCGCCATCCGCAGCCGCCGACTCGGCCTCACCTCGATGCGGGAGCGCGCCGAGCGCCTGGGGGGGACGCTGTCGCTGGATTCGGCCCCGGGGAAGGGGACACATGTGCGGCTCGTGGTGAATCATGGCTGAACGACCCATCACTGTCGTGATCGCCGACGACCACCCAGTGGTCAGGCGCGGGCTGCGGACCTTCCTCGAGGCCAGCGAGGGATTCGAGGTGGTGGGCGAAGCCGAGGACGGCGCCGAAGCGGTTCGGGTGACCATTGCTGCCGAGCCCGACGTGCTACTCCTCGACCTGGTCATGCCAAAGATCGACGGTGTCGAGGCCATCGGCCGGCTGCGCCGCCACGGATCGTCCACCAGGATCCTCGTCCTCACCAGCTTCGTAGCCGAAGACCAGGTGATCCCCGCCATACGGGCCGGCGCCGACGGCTACCTGCTCAAGGACGTCGACCCTCTCGAGTTGGCCGGGGCGATCCGAGCCGTGAGCCGCGGTGAGCCGATGCTGGCTCCCCCCGCCGCCGCAGCTGTGATGGCGGCGGTTTCGACACCGTCGGTCCACCCCGATATCGAGCGGCTCACCGCCCGAGAGCGCGAGGTCCTCGCCGGTATGGGACGAGGTCTGACCAATCGCCAGCTAGCCGACGAGCTCTACGTCTCGGAAAAAACGATCAAGACCCACGTGAGCAGCATCCTGATGAAGCTCGGTCTGGCCGACCGCACCCAAGCGGCGCTTTTCGCCGTTCGAGTGGGTCTGGCCGACCCCAGGGCAGGTTGAATTGCGGGCTTCCCCAGCCGTCGGGGGTTGCGGTCGCTGGCGCGTCCGGGTCCGGCAAGACCTCGATGGTCGAGGAGATCCCAGAGATCGTCGAATTTCTCGATTGGAAATGACCCCGCTCCGCCCCCAGTCCTACGCCGGAGGACCGATGAGACCCGACCAGGCGCCCGATGACATGGCCAGTGGCCAATGGCAGGATGGACCGGTGTCCACCCAACCCTCCGCCATCGTCACCGGCGCCAGCCGGGGGCTCGGTCTTGCCCTCGCCCGGTCGCTGGCTTCGTCGGGGTGGGCCCTTGCCATCGACGCCCGCTCCGATGAGGCGCTCGAGGAAGCGGCCCGCCTCCTCAAAGCCGACGGGGCCGTCTCGGTCGCCGCCATCGCCGGTGACGTGACCGACCCCAACCACGCAGCTGCCCTGGTGGAGGCGGCGCGGTCTCAGGGCCGGCTCGAGCTCCTGGTCAACAACGCCTCAACTCTCGGGTCGAGCCCACAGCCCCGTCTCGCCGACCTCGACCCGGGAATGCTCAGCAACATCGTCGATGTCAACCTGGTGGCTCCGCTGCGACTGACCCAGCTCGCCCTCCCCGACCTGCGCCGCAACGGCGGCACGGTGATTTCGATCACATCTGATGCCGCGGTGGAGGGCTACGAGGGATGGGGCGGATACGGCGCTTCGAAGGCGGCGCTCGAGCAGTTGAGCAACGTGCTCGCCGCCGAGGAGCCCGACTTGCGCGTCTACTGGGTGGATCCGGGTGACATGCGCACCACCATGCACCAGGAGGCCTTCCCCGGCGAGGACATCAGCGATCGGCCGCTTCCCGAGACCCGCGTCCCCGGGTTCGCCCGGATTCTCGATGGTGACCTGCCTTCGGGGCGCTATCGGATCGACGACCTGCTCGGGGCGGAGTGATGCTCCGCATCGCCCCTCAGCCGCTGCCCGAGCCGATGGCGGCCACCGAGCCCGCCGAGGAGCGCGGAACGGGACGCGACGACGTCCGACTGATGGTCTCACGACCCGGGTCGTCCCCTGACCACCGTCGCTTCGACGACCTTCCCTCGCTGCTGGCGCCGGGTGACGCACTCGTGGTGAACACCTCGGCGACGCTCCCGGCCGCCCTCGAGGCTGTCACCGCGGACGGAAGGGCGATCCGACTTCATCTCTCCACACCGATCCCCGGCGGCCTTTGGGTGGTCGAGCCCCGCCAGCCGAATGGGGTGGGCAGCGCCCCGCTGCTCGGCGAGTCCGTGGGCGATCGGCTGCTGCTCCCCGGAGGCGCCGAGGCGCGGCTGCTCGCCCCTCACCCGGTTTGGGCGTACCCCACCCGGCTGTGGACCGCGGCGCTCGATATCCCCGAGCCCCTCCTCGAGTACCTCGACCGCCATGGATTTCCCATCCGCTACTCGCACGCCACCGGCGAATGGCCCATCGCCGCCTACCAGACGGTGTTCGCCGCCGTGCCGGGAAGCGCCGAGATGCCCAGTGCCGGGCGGCCGTTCACCCACGAGATCGTCTCCCGGTTGGTCAACCGCGGCGTCATAGTCGTGCCATTGGTCCTCCACACCGGGGTCTCCTCGTTGGAGGCACAGGAGCCTCCCCAGGCCGAGTGGTTCGAAGTCCCAGCAGCCACCGCCCGGGCCATCAACGCGGTGCGCGAGGGGGGCGGGAGGGTGGTGGCGGTCGGCACCACGGTGGTGCGGGCGTTGGAGAGCGTGGCCGATGACGCCGGCATGGCTCATCCTGGAAAAGGGTGGACCGACCTGGTGGTCCACCCTGACCGCGGGGTCCGCCTGGTCCAAGGCCTGCTCACCGGTTGGCACGAGCCCGGCTCGTCACACCTCGACCTGTTGGAGGCGGTGGCGGGGCGCGACCTGGTCGAGGTCAGCTATCGCGAGGCGATCGAGCACCGCTATCTGTGGCACGAGTTCGGCGACGTGAACCTCCTCTTGCCCTGATCGGTCTACCAACCGACCGGCATTCAAGGGAGGTTCAGGAGTCCTCGGGAAACGGCACTCCGGTCGTTGAGTGGCACCGGTAGCCGTTTACGTGTACTGCCAGGTATTGCTGGTGGTAGGCCTCGGCATAGAAGAACGACGTCTCGGGCGCGATCTCAGTGGTGATATCACCGTTCCCGTGCCCGCGCAGCACCTCCTGGTAGATGTCGCGCGACCGCTTTGCCTCCTCGAGTTGCCCATCGCTCGAGGTGAGGATCACCGACCGGTACTGAGTGCCGACGTCATTTCCCTGACGCATTCCCTGCGTCGGATCGTGCCTCTCCCAGAACACACGAAGCAGCTGGCCGTAAGTCACCTTCTCCGGGTCGTAGACGACAAGAGCCACCTCGGTGTGACCGGTGCGCCCGGTGCATACCTCCTCGTAACTGGGGTTGGCGGTGAAACCTCCGGCATAGCCCACCGCGGTGGTGTACACCCCCGGGACCTTCCAGAAGAGCTCCTCCGCCCCCCAGAAGCACCCCATCCCGAACACGGCCCGCTCCAGACCATCGGGGAACGGCGGTCGGAGCGGTGTGCCCAGGACCCTGTGCTGTTCGGGCACCGAGAACTCCTCTGCCCGTCCCGGAAGGGCCTCTCCCTCGTGGACCAGCTCACTCTTTGACTTGAACCACATATCAGACACCTCCGGATCACGGAAACCGGTGCGCCGGTCGTGCTGTTCCCGTGGGGCAACCGTATTGTGGCCCACAATGAGTAGCAAGGTGACTTATGCGGTGGCGTAGGGGTACCCGCAGCGGGCGGGTCCAGGACCGGCGGAGCGCCGGCGGGTCGTCACCGTTCCCGGGCGGTGGCGGCGGTGGCGGTCTGGGTGGCCTGAGTGGTTTGACCCGACTGGGGATCCCGGGGATCCTGATCCTGGTCGTGCTCGGCGTCTGCTTCGGTGGCGACATCTTCGGTGGCGGGGGACAACTCCAGGTGCCGATGGACGTCGAGGCACCAACCGATTCGGGGGGACTGGAAAGCGCCCCCGACCCCGATGATGAGCTGTTCGCATTCATGGAGTTCCTCGAAGCCGACATACAGGAGTTGTGGGCGGGGGTCTTCCAGCAGGCGGGGGAGGAATACTCAACCGCCGGGATGGTGATCTTCACCGATCAGACGGAGTCGGCCTGCGGCGGGGCCACCTCGGCGGTCGGTCCGCACTACTGCCCACCCGATCAGACCGTCTATCTAGATCTGGACTTCTTCCGCGAGCTCCGCTCACGGTTCGGTGCCTCAGGTGATTTCGCCCATGCTTATGTCGTCGCCCATGAGTTCGGTCACCACGTGCAGAACGTCACCGGGATCATGCAACAGGTCCAGTCGCAGGGCGCCAGCAACGATCTGTCGGTGAAGCTGGAGCTACAAGCCGATTGCCTCGCCGGGGTCTGGGCGCAGAGCGTCTACGCCCGAGGCGAGGGGGCCAACGCCGACGTCGGGCTCGAGCAGGGTGACCTCGAGGAGGCGCTCGGCGCCGCCGAAGCGGTCGGCGATGACCGCATTCAGGCGAAGACGGGCCAGATGATCAACCCAGAGGGGTGGACCCACGGATCCGCCGAGCAGCGCGCTACGTGGTTCCGGCGCGGGTTTGACACCGGCAACCCCAACAGCTGCGACACCTTCTCGGAGTAGACGATCAGGGCTCCACCGCCACCCAGGCGAGGTCGTGGTCGCTGCCATCCCCCAGAAGGCTGAACCGCCTCCGGTCGATAACCGAACGAGTCTGCCGGGCCGCGAGCGATGGGCTCAACCAGATCTGGTCGAACAGCTCGTGGCGCGGCCTCTCACCAGGAGGGCGGAACCGGTGGGTCCAGCGAGCGGATGCGGGCTCCTCGCCCGGTTGCTCGGGCTTCCCGCCGGGGGTCTCCTCGGGGCCGGCCAGACCGTCCACCAAACCGAGCGGCCCAGCGACGAGGGGCGCCAAGAACTCGGAGTCGGTCGGGTCGTTGAAGTCGCCGCACACGACGAACCTTGAGTTGGGCCTTGTTTGGGAGGTCACGATCCGGGTGATCGTCTCCGCCTCACGGCGGCGTCGCTCGTTGTCACGGACTTCCTGGACAGGTCGATCCTCCGGATCGACGGTGAACGGGATGAAGTGGCTCTTGAGATGACCCACGAAGAGAGTCAGTAGCCTCCGCCCTCTCCGCGCGCTGAGGACCTCGGCCTGCAGGCAATCGCGTCCGAACGCGGGTGTCGCCGGGTCGAGGGGGTGGACGGCATGCCGCCACGATGTAATTGCGCCGAGCGGATATCGGGAGAGCATGCCCACATCGATGAAGCGGGCGTCATTCCCGTCGACCAGGGTCGCGTGTGTGAAGTGCCCATCGAGGTCGTCGGCATTGAACCGCTGCAGCGTCTCGAGGTTCTCCGCTTCCTGGACGGCGAGGACATCGAGTTCGGAGCGAAGGATGCGCTCCGCCAGCATTCGACGGGATTCGACCGGCTTCGGAAGCACCAACCGACCGTCGGGGCTGAGCCGCAATCGGTAGCTCTCGGGGTCGGAGAAGACGTAGTTTGCCTCGACCTCGTCGAATCCCTGATCGATCGCGGTGAGCGCACCGGAGAAGTTCCACCGTCCGAAGAGGTTGTTGAGGTTGAAGGTCCCGACCCGAAGCTCCAAGGGCACCCCTCGGGATGACCCTACCCGGAGTCAGCCCGATGCGGTCGTGTCGGTCATCTCCATCGTCGTGTCGGTCATCTCCATCGTCGTATCGGTCATCTCCATCGTCGTATCGGTCATCTCTTCAACCGTGGTTTCGGTCGCCCCGCCTTGGTCACCGTCACCGCCGCCACAGGCGGCGATGGCCAGCGCCAGCACCGCAGTCAGCATCAGCCGTCCCATCACGTGTCGCTGCATCAGAGGCTCCTTTGGTCACCGGACAACCGCAAGCTCCCCGGTGAATGTGAACAGGCGCCCACACCCAGCTGACGTTTCTCGAAACTCAGGCGGTTGGGGCGAGGGTGATCGCAGCGGCGACCGTCATCCTCTCCGCTCGCTCCGCGAGGCAAAACTCAGGCGGTTGTGACTAAGTCGGCGCCATAGCCGGCGAGAAGGAGTACGAACGCGATCCACCCGATCAGCAGGACTACTCCGATGACGATCCGGGCGGTGCTCACAGGTCGAGCCCAACGGTGGTGAAGAACCAGAGGGCACTGGTCAGCCAGACGACGGTGAGACCGGTGAAGAGCAGGCCACCGATGGTGGGGAGGGCCCAGCGGGGGAGGTTATGGGAGCGAACCGTCAGCATCTTGGCGGCGAAGGCGCCAAACACGAAGCAACCGGCAAGCGAGTGGATGAGAGTGCGCGGCTCCGATGGGTTGAACCCCAAGGCCCACAGGCAGTGGTACGCGACCGGGATGGCGAGCAGGAAGGCGAGCGTCCCCGAGGTCCGGTGGGCTATCCCGAGCCACGGTGGCCCGCTCCCCTTGCCCAGCTTCCCATAGAGCTTGAGCGCCCCCACCACCTGGCCGGCGGCGAGTACGACAACCGCGGTGGCTAGCCACACCTTGAGAGTGATGGTCCGGGTGAAGAAGAGGGTCACCAGCGACCGGCCTGTCGGGTCGTGGACCGACCCGTAGACGCCGAGGGAAAGCGCAACTAGCGCCCCGAGAGCCAGAATCAACGCAAACCGACCTGTGCCGGATCGCCGCTCCGCTTCAACCGTCATCGCGGTCCTCCTGGCCACCCAAGGCTACGCGCCGACGGCGCGATGTAGCGTGCCATGGCAGTGCCCAGCAACCAGGACGTGGTCCGAATCCTGCGCGAGTTGGTGGTTCTCACCCAGTTGGATGAGTGGGCGGCCCAATCGTTCCGGATCCGCGCCTATGAGTCGGGCGTCCAGGCGGTGGCCGACATGGCACGGCCCGTGGAGACGATGAGCGATGCCGAATTGATCGCGGTGCCCGGAATCGGCAAGGGGATTGCGGCCAGGGTCAGGGAATACCTCGACACCGGGACCATCGCCAAGGTGGAAGAGCTGCGCGCCCGGTTTCGGCCCGCCATGGTCGAGTTGACCCGCATCCCCGGGCTCGGACCGAAGACCATCCGGCTGCTCAACTCCCACCTGGGCATCGAGAGCCTCGATGGTCTGCAATCCGCACTCGACGCCGGCAAGATCCGAGACGTCCCCGGGCTGGGTGCCAAGACCGAGGACAACCTGCGCCGCGCCATCGGCCGCCTCGGGCTCCACGGGAAGGAGAGGAGAACCCCGATCGCCGAGGCCATGCCCATCGCCGTCGAGGTGGTGGCGGCGCTGTCTGGGGTCCCCGGTGTCACCGCGGCGGTGCCATGTGGGAGCATCCGCCGGCTGGCAGAGACCATCGGCGATGCCGACGTGGTCGTGGCCACCACCGATGCCGAGCCGGTGATGGAACGGTTTGTCACGATGGGACTCGTGGCGGAGGTGCTCGCCAGGGGCGAGACCAAGACG
>DATADW010000160.1:0-1716 GCA_036258335.1 Acidimicrobiia bacterium | reverse complement strand
GCTCCCGCCGCCTCACCACCACGCCGACGTCATCGGCATAACCCTCAAGAGCGGCAATCGCGTCGCCGACGGTGAGCGCCGCATCGAGCGCCAACACGGAACGAATCACATCCCCCTCCTCTTCCTCCCCATCGGATCGGGCGCCAGGCGCGCTGATGCCCCGCCACAACGCTACCGACCGAAGCGTCGCTCCCGTCGTGTGAAATCGCGCAGCGCCCGCAGGAAGTCGACTCGCCGAAAGGCAGGCCAATACACGTCGACAAAAACAAACTCGGCGTATGCCGACTGCCAGAGGAGGAACCCGGAGAGACGCGACTCACCGCTGGTCCGGATCACCAGGTCCACCTCGGGTAGGTCGGGCCGGTACATGTGAGCGGCGAGACCGCCAGCGTCGATCTGAGCGGCCATCTCGCTGGCTGGCACGCCCTGCTCGGCCAACTCGGTCACCACCTCACGACAGGCATCCACTATCTCCTGGCGTCCCCCATAGCCCATGGCGATGGTGAGATGCAATGGTCCGGCCGGGGCGGCCTCCCCTGCCTTCTTCGCCGCGGCGACAAGGTCGTCGGGCAGCAGGTCGAGACTGCCGATGACCCGGACGGAGAAACCGTGTCGGTGCGCCAGGCTGGGTAGGCCCTCGAAAAGCTCGATGAGGACTTCGAAGAAGGGATCGAGCTCATCGGCCGGCCGGGTCAGGTTCTCTTTGGAGAGCACCCACCCGGTGATGGCCGGGACGCCCAGCTCCTCGGCCCACCCTATGACGTCTTCGAACTTCCTCATTCCGGCCCGGTACGAAGTCGAGTAGTCGCGCATCCCTTCGGAGCGGGCGTAGCGGCGGTGTCCGTCGAGGATGATCCCGAGGTGTCTGGGGAGCCGGGTGCGGTCGAGCTCAGCCGAGAGCCGATTCTCGTAGACCCGATATAGAAGCTGTGACGGTCGGGCCATGGTGCCAAGGATCAACTGTAGGCGACTCGGGGATTCGTCGGCTGACCCTGATCTGGGGTGCCCAACAACGATTCGGGAACCTCCACCACCTTGGCCCGCAGGTACTCCCCGAGTGTCTTCGCCTGCGGGTCGAGCCGGGTTGACGAGGCGACACCTTCGCCGAGCAACCCATGGATGACGAAGTTCAGAGCGGCGAAATTGGGGAAGGCGTGCCGCTCGACCACCAGACCGGCGGTCTCCGGCATCAGGTGGCGCAACCGGTCGACGGTGAGGAACGCCTCCAGCCAGCGGTAGCCATCTGCGGTGCGACCCCACACCCCGAGGTTGGCGTTGCCCCCCTTGTCACCAGAGCGGGCGCCCGCCACCGTCCCCAACGGTGCCCGGCGGGTCGGGGCCGGATCCAGCGGACCCGGTTCTTGGGCGGGGGCGGGTTGTGACGGTTCGGGTTTGTAGGGCGGTAGGAGCACCTCGAGGGCCGAGCCGTCGTCGAAGACCACCCTCTGCTCGACGGTCTCGGCCGGGATCGAGGCCGGCCAGTAGACGGCATACGGATCGGAGTCGCCGGGTGGGCCGGTCATGGCGAAACCCGGGTAGGTGGCCAGCCCCAACTCGACCGCCGCCCGGCTGAAAGCACGCCCCACCTTCGCGGCATCGCCGTCCTTGACCGTCACCTGAAGTTGGGCCACCGCCTCTTCGTTGCTGGACGGGTCACCCCGGTCGCTCCGCAACCATCTCACATCGGTGGCGCCGAACCTGTCCTGCCCCCCAACC
>DATADW010000159.1:0-19431 GCA_036258335.1 Acidimicrobiia bacterium | reverse complement strand
GCGGTGTTCTTGTGGAGCACGCCCTTGGCGACCGCGGTGTCGATCCGTTGCTGCGCGAGGCGGAGCGCCTCGGCGGCCTGATCGGCGTCACCGGAATCCGCAGCAAGCACTGCGTTCTTCGACCGCGTCTTCAACTCGGATCGGATCGCCTTGTTGCGCAACTGGCGCTTCTCGTTTTGCCGGTTGCGTTTGATCTGTGACTTGATGTTGGCCATTGGTGATCTCGTGTTCGGAGGGCGGGCAGCGTTCTACGTCGGGATTCCGCGTGGCTGGCACCCGATTGGACGCCAAGCGAGATATTAGCAGCGTCGGGGTGCAGTCAGTCCGCCGTCTACCGTCCTCAGCGTGAGCGAAGTGGCCCGCATCCGCAATTTCTCCATCATCGCCCACATCGACCACGGCAAGTCGACACTGGCAGACCGCCTGTTGGAGCGGACCGGGGCGATCAGCCCGCGAGACATGCGAGAGCAGGTGCTCGACACGATGGATCTGGAGCGCGAGCGCGGCATCACCATCAAGGCGCAAGCGGTGCGACTTGCTTACGCCGCACCGGGCGGCGGCGAATACACGCTCAATCTGATCGACACACCTGGCCATGTTGACTTCTCCTACGAGGTGTCCCGTTCGTTAGCGGCCTGTGAGGGAGCACTTCTGGTGGTCGATGCCTCCCAGGGAGTCGAGGCTCAGACCCTGGCCAATGCCCACATGGCGATCGAGGCGGGGCTCGAGGTCATCCCCGTCGTCAACAAGATCGACCTGCCGGCGGCCGAGCCGGACCGGGCGGCTGCCGAGTTGGCCGGGGTCCTGGGCGGCTCCCCCGGCGACGTAATCCGAGTCTCGGCCAAGACGGGGGAGGGCGTCGGCCAACTACTGGATCGGATCGTCACCCAGATCCCGCCCCCGGCGGGCGGGTCGGATGAAGCGCTCCGTGCTCTGGTGTTCGACTCGTATTACGACATCTACCGGGGCGTGGTCTGCTACTTGCGGGTTGTCGACGGGCGCCTGGGAAGCGGGGACCCGATCAGGTTCCTGGCCACCGGAGAGCAGCATGCCGCCGCCGAGGTCGGCGTACTTACCCCGCGCGCGTTGCCATTGGCCGAGTTGACCACGGGTGAGGTCGGATACCTGATCACCGGGGTCAAGGAGATTGATCGGATCCGGGTTGGAGACACCATCACATCAGCGTCACACCGCGCCACTGAGCCGCTCCCCGGTTACGCCGAACCGCACCCGATGGTGTACTCGGGGCTGTTCCCAACCGACGGTGACGAATTCGAGCGGCTGCGGGACGCCCTGGAGAAGCTGCGGCTAAACGACACGGCGCTGGTCTACGAGCCGGAGACGTCTCGCGCCCTCGGATTCGGGTTCAGGTGCGGTTTCCTCGGGCTGCTCCACATGGAGATCGTGCGCGAGCGGCTGGAGAGGGAGTACGACCTCGACCTAGTGGCCACCGCCCCTTCGGTCGCTTACCGGGTTACCACCACCGATGGTGTCACCCACGAGATCCGGTCGCCGCAGGACCTGCCCGAGCCCAACAAACAGCAGACCTTGGAGGAGCCTTACGTCCGGGCGATGATCATTGCCCCAGCCGAGTACACCGGGGCCATCATGGAGCTGGTCCAATCGCGCAGGGGCGAGCTCGACCATCTCCACTATCTGAGCCCGCAGCGGGTGGAGCTCGTCTATCAACTGCCACTCGCCGACGTTGTGTTCGACTTCTTCGACGCGGTCAAGTCGCGCACTCGGGGGTACGCATCACTCGACTACGAACCATCCGACTACCGGCCCTCCGACCTGGTCAGGGTGGACATCATGCTCAACGGGCAGCCGGTGGACGCCTTCTCGACGATCATCCATCGCGACAAAGCCGCTGCCTACGGGAAGAGGATGGTGGAACGGTTGCGCGAGCTCATCCCCCGCCAGCTCTTCGACGTCCCCGTCCAAGCTGCCAGCGGTGGCCGGATCATCGCCCGCGAGACGATCAAGGCCCGCCGAAAGGACGTCACCGCCAAGTGCTACGGGGGCGACATAACCAGGAAGCGGAAGCTGCTGGAGCGTCAGAAGGAAGGCAAGAAGCGGATGAAGATGGTGGGATCGGTCGAGGTCCCCCAGGAGGCGTTCATAGCCGCCCTCAAGGTCGAGTCATGACCGCGGTCGACTTGCACACCGCCCCCGACTCTCCTGAATTGGCGGACGGAGCAGCAGGCTGGAGGAGCGCTTACATCCACATCCCGTTCTGCGCCCGAGTCTGTCCCTATTGCGATTTCGCCGTCGTAGTAGGACAGGATGGCGCCGCCGAGCGCTACGTCGCCGCTCTGTTGACCGAGTTGGAAAGAGATGAGCCGTGGGAGGCTCTCGATGCGGTCGCCTTCGGAGGCGGTACTCCGTCGCGCCTCGCACCCCGGCTCCTCGGATCGGTGATTGCAGCCCTACGCGCCCACAGTGGTCTCGCCCCCGGATGCGAGGTGTCTATAGAGGTCAACCCCGAGGACGTCACCGCCGAGTTGGCAGACGGGCTCGCCGGCATAGGGATCACTCGGGTCTCGGTGGGCGCCCAGTCCTTCGACCCGATGGTCCTCGATGCATTGGGGCGATGTCATCGACCATCCGACATCGAGCGCGCCGTGACGACCCTGCGCGCGGCCGGGATCGCCGAGGTCAACCTCGACCTCATATTCGGGACGCCGGGGGAGACGATCGGCATGTGGATCTCAAGTGTCGAGCGGGCGATGAGCCTCGACCCCGATCACGTTTCGACCTACGCCCTCACCGTCGAGAAGGGCACCGCTTTGAGCCGAGCGGTGGCCGGCGGTGCCCGCGCACCCGACCCCGATCTCCAGGCGGATGCGTGGGAGGCGGCCAGCCGCACCCTCCACCACTTCGGGCTGGTGCGATACGAGGTATCCAACCACGCCAGACCTGGTGCGATTGCCCACTACAACATGTCGGTGTGGGCCGGCGGTGAGTACCTCGGTTTGGGCATGGGGGCCCACCGCCACCGCGACGGTGCCCGTTCGTGGAATGTCCGCCGTCTCGACACCTACATCCGGCGCGTGGAGGAGGGCATCTCGCCACGGCAGGGCGAGGAGCGTCTGACCGAGTTCGAACGCGATCGCGAGAGAGTCCTCGTCGGGCTCCGGTTGGCCTCGGGTGTCCGCCCCGGCGAACCAGGGCTGCGGTTGCTCGAGTCGCCCTGGGGCCGCCGGTTGGCCGACGCCGGCGTAGTGGCGCTGCGAGACGGCAGGTTGGTGGTCACCCGACCGCTGTTGACGGATGAGGTACAGCGGGCACTGCTGGCCTACCAGTGATTCCCTCCCACCGGGCGGGGGGAGCCCGACGCCGGAGGCGACGGGGGAGGGGGCATGGTTCACTCCCGAGGGGGCCGAATGGCCGCGGGTCAAGCACCGTTGGGAGTTCGGGATTTCCCCCGGACCCGCGGCTGCAGCGGGGCCCTTCCCCCATCTGGGAGGACGGAACTCAGTTCCGTCTTCCGCCTTCCGACAACCCAGAACCCAGAACCCACAACCCATTACCCTTTAACCATGTTGGACGAGCGGCGTGGTGAGGTGCTGCGGGGGCTGGTGCAGGAGCACATCCGAACCGGGGAACCGGTGAGCTCACGGGCCATCCTCGACGCGACCGCTCTCCAAGTGTCACCGGCAACGGTACGCAACGACTTGGCGGCGCTCGATCACGACGGGTTCTGCGTCCAGCCGCACACGTCAGCGGGGCGTGTTCCGACGGCCAAGGCATATCGCTATTACGTCGACCATCTCACCGCCTCCCCGTTGCGCGCCCCCACCAGGGTCCGAATCCACTCCTTCTTCTCGTCGGTCCACATCGAGCTGGGGAAGCTGCTCAAGGCGACATCCGATCTGTTGGCCGAGTTGACCCAGTATCCGGCGGTTGTGGTCGGCCCCGGCTTGGAGGGCGGCATCGTCTGGGCGGCACATCTTGTGCAGCTCGGACCCCAGGTGCTCTTGCTCGTCCTGGTGGCGGAAGGCGGTCGTGTCAGCCAGGAGGTGGTGCGTACCCCGCACCCGGTCGACGCCGAGACCGTGGAGGCCGCCGAGGCGGTTCTCACCCGTGTATTCACCCGTCGCTCGGTAGAGGTGGCCGCCCCGGCTGCGGCCGAACTGGTGGGCGAGCTGGCTGGGCCGGTTGGCGAGGTGGTGCAGGCTGCGGTGGATGCAGCCTCCAGGCTCGACAGCCAGAGCGCCGACGTCTACATCGGCGGAACCGGTCAGATGGCCACCGTCTTCGATGACATCACAACGGTCAGACAGATGCTCGAGCTGTTGGAGAGGGAAGCGCTCCTATTGGGGATGATGTCTGGCGCGGAGGGGACGAGCATCCACATCGGTGAGGAACTGCCAGGTGGGCGCGACGTCGACATCGCCGTTGTCTCGACTAATTACGAGGTGGCGGGCCGGGGGAGCGGTCGCGTGGGTGTGATCGGTCCGATGAGGATGGATTACCGTCGTACCATCTCGGTGGTCGAGGAGGTCGGCGACGGCCTCGCAGAGAGCCTGGGCTCCTGAGACACACCCAATCCACGAAAGTCACATGAGCGACGACTACTACGGAGTCCTGGGCGTCCCGCGCGATGCCGACGCTGACGAGATCAAGCGGGCTTTTCGACGGGTAGCTCGCGAGTCGCACCCCGACGCCAACCCTGGCGACCCCCAGGCGGAGGCGCGGTTCCGCCGGGCCGCAGAGGCCTACGAGGTCTTGTCCGATCCGGCGCGCCGACGTCGTTACGACCGCGGCGACACCATCGAGCTAGGCGACATCCTCGGCGGGTTCGGTGGATTCGAGGACCTGCTGCGCGGGGTGTTCGGCGATGGCGGGTTGTTCGGAGCAAGCCCCTCCCGTCAAGGTCCCCAGCGAGGCAGCGACGTCCTGGTGGTGGCCACCGTCGACCTTACGGCAGCCGTGTTCGGCACCGAGACCGATGTCGAGTTCAGCGCCGACGGCACGTGCGACCTTTGCGGTGGCAGCGGGGCGCAGCCGGGCACCTATCCCGAGACCTGTCCGACCTGTCGCGGGGCAGGCACGGTAAGGGTGGCGCGACGCAGCATGCTCGGCTCGATGATGTCGGTCACCACCTGCTCCACCTGCCGCGGTGCCGGGCGGGTGATACCCGATCCGTGCGAGCGCTGCTGGGGCAACGGGGTGGTCGAGACGGCGCGTTCGGTGAACATCGAGGTGCCACCTGGGGTGACCGGCGGCACGCGTCTTCGCCTCACCGGGCGTGGCGCTGCCGGGCTGCGTGGAGGGCCGGCCGGCGACCTCTACGTCGAGCTGGTGGTCAGCCCCCACCCCGACTACGTCCGAGACGGCGATGACTTGGTGCACCGTCTGGCAATCGACATGGTGGAGGCTGCCTTGGGCGCCGAGGCGAAGGTGCCGCTGATCGATGGGGGCGAGGAGCTGGTCACCATCCCCGCGGGGACACAGCCCGGTGCAGTTCTGCGTATCGGCGGCAAAGGGGCGTCACGGTTGGGACGACGGGGCCGTGGCGATCTGATCATCAGGGTGGACGTCGGCGTGCCCACCGACCTCTCCGAGGAGGAAGAGGAGGCGCTGCGGGCTTACGCCGAGGCGAGGGGTCGCCATGTCTCCCCACCAAGACGAGGTTTCCGGCGGCGCCGTTCCTGAGGACGCGCCCCTTTGCCACTCTGAGTGTCGGCTCGCGCGGAGCGCGTCCGTAGTAGCGTGATGGCGATGGTGGAAGCGATGACGGCGGTCGACGAGGGTCAAACCGAGCTGTACAACCAGTCGATCGGGCTCAGGCTGCGCGCCATCCGCAAGCAGAAGGGCATGTCTCTCCAGGAAGTCGAGGCGAAGAGCGACCAGGAGTTCAAGGCCTCGGTTCTTGGCGCCTACGAGCGGGGGGAGCGCAGCCTCTCGCTGCCGCGGTTGCAGCGACTCGCCGGCTTCTATGGGGTTCCCGTCGATCAGCTGCTACCGCCGGGCGACCGATCGGTGGGCGGGCGCTCGCAACGATCGAATAGCGATGGGATCACCATCGACCTATCCCGGCTCGAGGAATCCGGGGCACCGACCGAGCTGATCGAGCGATTTGTCAAGACCATCCAGATCATGAGGCAGGATTTCAATGGACGGGTGCTCACCATCCGCCGCGGCGACCTCCAGCTCATCTCTGGTCTCATGGCGGAGAGCGATGAGCAGGTGTCCGAAATGCTGGCGGACATGGGGTTGATCGTCGACGACTGAGCCGGCCGGGGTTCCCCGCTGCCGCCGTCGGAACTAGGTTTCCCGTCGTGCCCACCGTCTTCTCCCGCATCATCAGTGGAGAGCTGCCCGGGCACTTCGTCCATCGCGACGAGAGGTGTGCTGCCTTCCTGTCGATCGCGCCCCTCCAGCCGGGGCACACGTTGGTGGTGCCTGTCGAAGAGGTCGACGACTGGACCGACGCCGACCGTGACCTGTTGGGCCACCTCATGACCGTGGCGCGGAGCGTCGGGCGGGCCCAACACCGTGTCTATCGTCCGGTGAAGGTCGGGCTGATGATCGCCGGGCTCGAGGTGCCGCACCTCCACCTCCACGTCTTGCCGATTGGGACCGTGCACGATCTCGACTTCTCCAACGCCGACTCGTCGGTGACGTCGGAGCAACTCGCCGCAGAGGCCGAGAAGCTGCGAGCCGCCATGGCCGATCTGTGAGCGTTTCGAGCGATCGTTGCTGGGAACCGGATGTGGTGGATCCCCGTTGTGGAGTGATGAAGGGCGGGTACCGGTATACTGCCTGGGTCCGCATGGGCTCCCCCTCACGAGGCTTCGTTGCTTCCCACGTCCACCGTCACTGAGGAGCATTGGCGCGTTCCGAGCAACCATCTCATGCTCGAGTTGCTCGGCGAGCGCGATGCTCACTTGAAGACCGTCGAATCGCTCTTCCCGGGCGTCCGGGTTGTGGCGCGAGGGAACGAATTCACCCTCACCGGCTCCGGTGAGGACGTGGACCAGGTGCGGACCGTCCTCGAAGAGCTTGTCATCCTGCTACAAGAGGGCGAGGGGCTCGACGAGGACCGGGTACAGCGTGTCGTCCAGATGGTGCGCGAGGAGATCCCATCCCCGGCGGGAGTGCTCACCGACGGCATCCCGGTGGGCAGGGGGCGGGTAGTACGCCCCAAGACCCTGGGACAGCGGCAATACATCCAGGCGATCCGGGACAACACTGTGGTGTTTGCCGTCGGTCCCGCCGGTACGGGCAAGACGTACTTGGCAATGGCCGCCGCGGTCGAGCTGTTGCAGACGGGTGCGGTCCGTCGCATCGTGCTGACCCGACCTGCGGTCGAGGCTGGGGAGAGGCTCGGCTTCCTCCCGGGAGACCTCAGCGCCAAGATCGACCCCTATCTGCGACCGCTCTACGACGCTTTGTGGGACATGCTCGGCCCGGACGAGACGGCACGGCTCACCGAGCGGGGGACCATCGAGATCGCCCCGCTCGCCTACATGCGGGGCCGGACGCTCAACGACTCGTGCGTCATCCTCGACGAGGCACAGAACACGTCACCCGAGCAAATGAAGATGTTCCTCACTCGTCTCGGGTTCAACTCGAAAATGGTGATCACCGGTGACGTCACCCAGGTTGACCTGCCGGCCAACACGGGTTCTGGGCTTCGTGTGGTCCGTTCGATCGTCCACGACATCGCCGGGGTCGAGTTTGTCGAGCTGACCTCGAAGGATGTGGTCCGCCACCGGATCGTCCAAGCGATCGTCGACGCCTACGCGCGCTACGACGAGAGCGTCTCGGGGCGGCGATGATCTGGCTACGCCGCCATCCAGCCTTGGCCAGGGCAGCGATCGTCGCCGTCACGGTCCTCCTCTGTTGGGGGGTGCTGGTGATCGGAACCGGAGATCGGTTCGGACGGCTCGCCGTCGGCACACCCTCTCCGAGTGATTTCGATGCCACCGAGACCGTCAGCGTCGTCGACGCCGACGCCACCGAGGAGCGCATCCAGGCGGCCCAGCGCGACGTGAGCAATGTCTACGAGGTGATCCCAGGGGTCGACTCCGAGGTCACCGACGGCATGACCGCCCTCTTCGAGGCGGCTCGCGACGGCGTCGGGGCGGTTTCGGTATCGCCTTCGACCACAACCACGCTCGCGCCGGCAACGACGGCGACAACCGCGCCCGACACAACTGCTACCAGTGGGCGCCGCCAGGGGGCCGGCACATCGGTCCCCAGGACAACAACCACCACCGTTGCTGCCACCGTGGAGTTGAGCGGGGTGCTCTTCCTCGATATCGATGGCAACGGCGTTCGTGACGGGAACGACGAGCCGCTGGCCGCAGTCGGGGTCGTCGTCACCGGCGGGGACGGCGGATCGCAGACGGTGGAGACCGACCTCGACGGTAACTTCGCCCTCTCCTCGGTGACCGAGGGACGGGTGGTGGTCCACGTCAACGACGCCGATCCCGATTTCCCCCGGCTCTTCGCACCATCGCAGGGAAGCACCACGACCGTTCTCACGGTCGAGGAGGGCCCGGTGGCCCTCGATCCGATCGGCTTCGCCCCAGTAACAGCTTCGATCACCGATCAAGTTGACGCACTGGCATTGGTGGCAGCGCAGCTCGAGCCGGCGACCCTCGAGACGATCGCTGGGCTGGCAACGGGTGACGTGGTGAGGATGGCGGTCAACCAGGAGCCCTGGCTCGACGAGTTGGAGCGGTTGTCCAAGGAGCTGGCTCTGGCCGTGCTCGAAGATGGCCTGGTCGAGGAGGACCGCCAAGATGTGGCCGCCGAGCTGGTGGAGACATCGTCAGCCATCCTCCTCGGAGGGCGAGCCGACCAGGCAGCGGGGAGGGCCATGGCCGATGTTGCCGGCTCTTTCCTCGAGCCGAACCGGATCATCGACCTCGAAGCGACACAGGCGCTCCGGGACGAGGCCGAAGCGGCGGTTGAACCGGTGGAGCGGACTTACCAGGCTCGGGAGAGCATCGTCCGCCAAGGAGACTCGCTTACCGCGGTTCATCTTGCCGCGATCGCCGAGTTGGGTCTCGCCGACGTCACTGGACCGTCCTACTGGCCGGTGCTTGCGGTGGTTGCGGTTCTCATCATCGTCGAAGCCTTCTACCTCCAGAGGTTCCGTCCCGAGATATGGAATCAGGAGCGCCGGGTCGCGTTGTTCGGCGTCCTGTTGGTCCTCGGCGCCGGCTCGGCCCGGCTCGCCGCCATCGCCGGCGAGGTGACCAGTCCGTATGTGATACCGGTTGCCGCATTCGGGTTGATGGCGGCCATTCTCTTCGACGGGCGGATCGCAGTGCTCATGTCCATCGCCATGGGAGCTTTCGCCGCGGTGGCGGTGAGCGACCCTGGTGTGACCACGTACGCCATCGTCGCCGGTCTGGCCCCAATTCCCTTCGTCTCCTCCATCTCGACCAGGGCCGACCTCCGCCGAGCTGTTGCCTACACATCTCTCACCGTCGGGGTCATCGCCGCCGCCACCTCCTGGCTGTTCACCCCCGGGTTTTCTGAGGCGGCTGATGTATGGGGCTTCGTGTGGCGCTCGGCGTCGTGGGCGGCGGTGGGCAGCGCGCTCACCAGCCTGGTCGGGCTATCGGCCCTCGGGTTCCTCGAGGTGCTCTTCGACGTGACCACCACCCCACGGCTGTTGGACGTCACCGACCGCAACCATCCGGCGCTCGTCCTCCTCCAAGAGCGGGCATGGGGAACCTTCAACCATTCGCTCATGGTCGGGACATTGGCCTCGGCAGCGGCCAAGGCGATAGGGGCTGACAACCTGCTCGCCCTTGCCGCCGCCTACTACCACGACCTGGGCAAGACCGAGAACTCGCTCTACTTCATCGAGAACCAGTTCGGGATCTCAAACCCGCACGACGATCTCAAACCGGAGGAGTCGGTGGCGATCATCCGCCAGCACGTGTTCGATGGGGTTCGGCTGGCCAAGACCTACCGCATCCCGGCCGAGGTCAGCGAGGGGATAGTGACCCACCACGGTGACGGCGTGATGCACTACTTCTTCGAGAAGGCGAAGGACCTGTACGGGGCCGACATGGTGGAAATCGAGGACTACCGCCACGCGGGGCGCAAACCCCGCTCGCGCGAGATGGCGATCCTGATGATGGCGGACTCGACCGAGGCGGCGTGCCGTGCCGCCCTGCAGGCCGAGGACCCTTCGGTGGACGGGATAACCAAGGTGGTCGAACGGGTCATCGGTGAGAAGGTGGACGACGGCCAGCTCAGCCAGTGCTCGCTCACCTTGGGCGACCTCACCAACGTGAAGCAGGCGTTTGTTGATGCCTTGGTCGGTCATTACCACCCGCGCATCCCGTACCCCAACTTCCCGGGCGGGGACCTCGGCTCCCCCCATCGACCCTGAGCACAGAGTGCCGGTCTTCGTCGCCGACGAGCAGGACGCCGTCGAGGTCGACACCGCCCAGATCGGGTCGATCGCCCGCCACGTGCTCTTTGCCGAGGGATACCCGGAGTCGGCCGAGTTGAGCATCCTCCTGGTAACGACGGACGAGATCGCCGGGTACAACGCCCGGTTCATGAGCCGCCAGGGGCCGACCGATGTCCTCGCCTTCCCGCTCGAGCAACTCGCCCCAGGGAGGGTTCCCCCTGTGGAAGCGAAGGGACCACCGCTGACCTTGGGTGACGTGGTGATCGCTCCCGAGGAGATCCAGCGTCAAGCCGCCGACCTCGGGGTACCCTTCAAGGACGAGCTTGCCCTCATGGTCGTGCACGGCATTCTCCACCTCCTCGGCTGGGACCACCAGAACAATGCCGAGGCAGATGCGATGGAGCAACGCGAGGCCGGTCTCCTCGGCGCGCTGGGTGTGACGCGCCGATGACGCCTCACCATCCCCTGCCCTACGGGGCCACCCGATGACCGGTGTTGCCTACCTGGCCGGGGCAGCCTTCCTGGTGGTCGCCGCCCTGGTCAGGGCGGGAGCGGCGGCCTTGGCGCAGCTTCCCCGGGCCGAGGCCCTCCACGCCGCTGCCGAAGGGGTCACCGGTGCTGCCACCGCTGCCGCCCTTCTGGAGCGGGCCGATCGGGTGAGGTCGGCCGTGGGCCTGGTGCAGACCGCGCTCCTGGTGCTCGCGACCGGCTTCGGAGCGGTTGCCTTGGCCGGTGGCACCTCGGGGTGGCCCCTCATCCTCGGGTTGCTCGCCCTGGTCGCCTTGGTGGTGCTCGTCGGACTGGTCCTGCCCGGGCTGGCCGGGGCGCGCCGGCCTCGCTGGTTCGCATACCGGTTGGCACCGGTCCTGCGCCTGGCCGCCGTGATGGGCCGACCGGCGGTCACCGCCCCCGCTTCGCCTCCCGAGAACGGCGTTGCCGAGGTCGAGGACGAGGACGACACGGCGGAGCAGGAATTGGAGATGATCACCTCGGTCATCGCTTTCGGCGATGCCGTGGTGCGCGAGGTGATGGTGCCTCGGGCCGATATGGTGATGATCGGACGCGATGCCACCACCGACGACCTGATGGACCTGCTGGTTGAGCACGGCTTCTCCCGGGTCCCCGTGATCGGTGACGACCCCGACGACGTGGTGGGCATCTGTTATGCCAAAGACCTGTTGGCGATGATCGACCGAGGCGAGTTGGCTGCCCCGGTCTCCACGGTGATGCGACCCGCCGACTTCGTCCCCGAGAACAAGCGCGTCGCCGAGTTGCTCCGTGAGATGCAGGCAACCAAGTCGCACATGGCCATCGTGGTCGATGAGTTCGGTGGCACCGCCGGGTTGGTGACCCTGGAGGACCTGTTGGAGGAGCTTGTCGGTGAGATCGTCGATGAGTACGACGTCGAAGTGCCGCTCGTCGAGGTCGAAGAGGACGGCGGTTGGCGGGTCGATGGCCGGCTCCCGGTGGCCGACCTCAGCGAGCTCGTCGGCGTCGAGTTCCCCGACGACGAGTGGGACACAGTCGGCGGGTTGGTTCTCGGGCTGGCGGGAAGAGTGCCAGAAGAAGGTGAGATGCTCACCTCGGCCGGGACCACTTTCACCCCGCTCCGGGTCCAGGGACGCCGGGTAGCGCAGGTGCGGGTGCAGCGACTCGACGGCGGAGGCCGCCAGGCGCCCGACATGGCTTCTTGAAATCGGGCTTCGTCGCCGTCGTCGGACGCCCCAACGTGGGCAAGTCGACGCTGGTCAATTCGCTGGTAGGCGAGAAGGTGGCGATCACATCGAAGCGACCTGGGACGACGCGCTCCCGCATACGCGGGATCATCACCGAACCGGCGGCACCTGCGCCCCCCAGTGCTCAAGCGGTTCTGGTGGACACCCCCGGTCTGCATCGCCCCCGTACAGTCCTCGGGGAGCGCCTCAACTCCATCGCCACCAGGGTGCTCGCCGAGGCCGATGCCGTCCTCATGGTGGTCGATGCAACCGCCCCAGTGGGGCCGGGGGACCGGCTGGTGGCGGCCCGGGTAGCGGAAGCATCCCGTCCCACCGTGGTGGCCGTCACCAAGGCCGACATCGCCCGACAGCCTCAGATCGCTGAGCGCCTCGGGGAAGCGGCCGAATGGGACTTCGACGCCTACGTGCCGGTGAGCGCGCTGCGCGGTGACGGCGTCAACGTCCTGAGAAGGGAGATCGTTGGCCGTCTTGACGAAGGGCCAATGTTTTTTCCGAGGGAGATGACCACCGACCAGGCGGAGCACATCCTGGTGGCCGAGGTGGTCAGGGAGAAGTTCCTCGACAGGCTCAGAGAGGAACTGCCCCACGCCTTGGTCGTGGTCACGACGAGCATCGAGGAGAGATCCGACAGCCTCGTCGTCATCGAAGCCGATGTCGTCGTAGAGCGTGATTCGCAGAAGGGGATCGTGATCGGGGCGGGAGGCTCGATGCTCCGCACCGCCGGCGAGGAAGCCCGCGCCGAGCTCGAGGCCCGGTTCGGAAGGCAGGTGTACTTGGCGCTGCGGGCCCGAGTCGAGCCTGACTGGCAACGCCACCCGGCGCTTATCGACCGGCTCGGTTTCGAGTAACCGCGGCCGCACCAAGTACCGTGCTCCGGGTGCCGCCTGTCCAGCTGTTGGTGACCTGCCTGGTCGATGCCCTCGTCCCCGGGGTGGGCGAGGCGGTGGTCGAAGTCCTGGAGCGGCGCGGCCTGGACGTCGCGTTCCCCGAGGCCCAGACGTGCTGTGGACAACCGGCGTTCAACGCCGGGTTGTCCGCAGAGGCGGCCCGAATGGCGGCTCACACCGTCACCGTGCTCGATGCCACCGAGGGACCCATCGTGGTTCCGTCGGGGTCGTGTACCGCCTTCCTCGTCCATCATGCCCCTGAACTGTTGGCCGGCGAGCCCGAGGCCGAGGCGGCGCAGCGGGTGGCGGGGCGGCTACGCGAGCTCTCGCTGTTCCTCAGCGACGATCTGGCCGAGGACGTTGGCATGGAGGCAGTGGAGTCGGTCCGGGTCGCCTGGCACCCGTCCTGTCACGGCCTCCGTGAGCTGGGGATCACCGACGAGCCGCACCGACTGCTGGCCGGGGTGGAGGGAGTCGAGCGGGTCGAGATCGCCGGTGCCGACGAGTGCTGCGGCTTCGGCGGGCTCTTTTCGGTGGAGATGCCCGAAATCTCGGCGGCGATCCTCCGGGCGAAGCTGGATGCGATCGAGGCGTCGGGGGCTGAGGTCATCGCTGGCGGCGATGTGAGCTGCCTGCTTCACATAGGCGGGGGGCTGCGGAAGCGGGGCAGCGCGGTGCGGGTGTGCCATCTCGCCGAGTTGCTGGCAGGGAGGGCGGAAGGATGGTGAGCGAACCCCGTTCTCGCGTCACTCAACGCGTCCCCACCGCGCCCGTCGACCCCAAGACGACGCCGGTGACCTTTCTCGGGCGGGCCAAGCTGGATCTCGGGTCCGACAAGGTGGCGGCGGTGGAAGATGGCGCCCGCCGTCTCTACCGCCACCGGGCCGAGGCCGTCGCCGAGTACCCGGCGATGGAGGAGATGCGGGCACGCGCTCGGGCGGGCCGGATGAGCGCCCTTCGGAACCTGGACCGATTGCTGGCCCGCTTCGCCGACCAGGTCGAAGCTACGGGCGGGAAGGTGTGGTGGGCGGGCGACGCCGCCGAGGCGAACGCCATAGTCACTCGGATCGCAGCCGATGCTGGCGCCGGGCTGGTGGCCAAGTCGAAGTCGATGGTCACTGAGGAGACCGAGCTCAACCACGCCCTCGAGGCCGCCGGCATCGAGGTGGTCGAGACCGACCTGGGTGAGTTCATCGTGCAGTTGGGCAACGACAGACCGTCGCACCTGATCGCACCGGTGCTCCACACCACCCGGTACGACGTGGCCCGGCTCTTCGCCGACCGGCTGGGAGTCGCCTACACCGACGTCCCCGAGGAGCTGAACGACATCGCCCGGACCCATCTGCGCCGTGTCTTTCTCAGCGCCGACGTCGGCGTGAGCGGGGTCAACATCGGCATCGCCGACACAGGGACGGTGATCCTGGTCACCAACGAGGGCAACGGGCGCTTTGTCACCAGCGCTCCCCGCGTCCACATCGCAATGATGGGGATGGAGCGTCTGGTGGAGACCGTCGACGAGGCGGCGGCGGTTCTGGAGGTGCTTGCCCGCTCGGGGACGGGCCAACGGCTCTCGGTCTACACCACGATGCTCACCGGCCCTCGCCGGCCGGGCGACCCCGACGGACCCGACGAACTGCATGTGGTCATCCTCGACAACGGCCGATCTCGGGTTCTCGGCTCGAACGTGGCCGAGGTGCTTGCCTGCATCCGCTGCGGCGCCTGCCTCAACGTATGCCCGGTGTACCGGCGAGTTGGGGGGCATTCCTACGGCAGCGTCTACGGCGGGCCGGTTGGCGCCGTGCTCACCCCGGCGCTCGAGGGACCGGAGCAATGGGCCGACCTCCCCTACGCGTCGACGCTATGCGGCGCCTGTCGTGAGGTGTGCCCCGTAGGGATCGACCTGCCCGGGCTGCTTCTCGCCTCTCGAGCGAACACCGCGTTGCGCGGCGGGCTCGAGCCAGGGCTTCGCCGAGCCGTGCGCGCCTATGCGGCCGTCGCCGCCCGTCCCCGAGCATGGGGCCTCGCCCTCGCCGCCGCCGGTCAGACGGCGCGCCTTCTCCCGGGCAAGGGGTGGATCGAGTCGCTCCCGTGGTACGGGTCGGCGTGGACCGACAGCCGCCACCTGCCACGACCCGCGGCCCGCAGCTTCCGGCAGAGATGGAAGGAGCGGCGGAGTGGAGCGTGAGCGCTTTCTCGCCGCGGTGGCAGCGAACGTGACCGCGGGGGTGCTCCCCGCCCCGCCGCCGATCACGACAGGACCGCCCAGCCTGCCCGATGTCGATCTGATAGAGACCTTTTGCACTCGCTTGGGTGTCATCGGGGGACATGCCCACCGCTGCGCCATCGGGGAAGCGGTCCGCCAAATCCTCGATCTCCTCGGAGAGCACGCTGCCACCGCGGTGCTCGCCTGGGACGATCTCCCGGTTCCAAGGCTCGCCAGTCTCCTCCAAGAAAGCGGTGTCGAGCTACTGGCGTCGTCCATGCCGGCAGACCGTGGCGAGCGTGCCGCCCACCTCGGCGGCTACCTAGGACTCGCCGCCGGGCTGACCGGTGCCGACGCCGGGTTGGCCGAATCGGGGTCGGTCGTGCTGTCGCACGGGCCGGGCCGGCCGCGGCTTGCCTCGCTTGCGCCCGAGGTCCACATCGCCCTGCTCCCCGCGAGCCGAATCGTCCGCTCGCTTGCCCATTTCCTCGCCGCCGACCCGGTGGTGGTCGCTCGGACCGCCAACCTCGTGGTGATCACCGGGCCGAGCCGCACTGCCGACATCGAGCAGCGCCTCACTATCGGGGTGCATGGCCCCAGGCACATCCATGTCGTCGTGCTCGATGACGCTTGATCCGGCCAGTCCGTCGAAATCAGGGTGGGTCGGGTCCGGTGGTGTAGGTGTGTCCGAGGGGGCTGGTCCAGGTGGTGGTGCCGTCGGGGCCGGGTCGTACCTTCCACCCGACGTCCTTGAGCCGGTGGTCGTGGCGGCACAGCGGGTTGAGGTATTCGATCAGGGTGGATCCACCCGTGGAGTGGTCGACGCGGTGGTCCAGGTCGGAGCGGGTGGCGGGCATGCGGCACCCGGGGAACACACAGGTGGGGGACCTGGCTTCGACGTACACGGTGGGGAAGTAATCACAAAATGTCACCCAGGGGTGACAAAACCGACGAACAGGTGTTCGACAGGGGGGGACAAATGGGGCGGCGTATCCCCACCACGGGGTTGGCGGGCTGAAGAGTGCAAGGACTGGGAGGGGAGACTTGTTTCCGAGTCAAAGCGGCATCCACAACCTGACCGGGGCGACCATGCTGGGCGGGACACCCAGAGGAGGCCGCCGTGGCGTTGTTGTCGGCAAGCGAGCGTGAGACCCTTACTCGTGACCACCCGGCGTGGGAGGTGGCCGGGGAGGAGGCCGGCCGCCAGTTCGAGTTCTCCGACTTCAACGAGGCCATGGGCTTTGTAACCAGGGTGGCACTCGCCGCCGAGAAGGCCGACCACCATCCGGACATCGACATCCGCTGGAACAAGGTCAAGCTCGTCCTCTCCACGCACAGCGAAGGCGGCCTCACCAATAAGGATGCCGACATGGTCGAGGTCATCGACGAGATGATCTGATCCGGCCTCGGTCCCGGTCTAACGTCGGCTCGTGGGTCTCCGCCACGATCAAGGGATCGTTCTTCGCGCCTACCCGTTCGGCGAGGCGGACCGGGTCGTGGTGTTGCTCAGCCCTAACACCGGGCGTTTGCGGGTGGTGGCCAAGGGGATCAGGAAGACCAAGAGCCGTTTTGGGGGGAGGCTCGAGCCGTTCACCCAGGTCGACCTGGTTCTCTACGAGGGTCGCGGTCTGGGCACCGTCACCCAAGTGGCGGTGATAGAGGCGTACCCGGTGCTCCGCCGTCACCTCGACCGGGTCGTCACTGCCGGGGCGATGGTGGAGGCAGTCGATGCCGTCGCCCAAGAGGAGGAGCCTTCCGCCCGATTGTTCCTGCTGCTCCAACGGGGGCTGCGAGCACTCGAGACAGTCGGCAGCTCGCCCGACCTGCTCACCGCCTACCTGCTCAAACTGGCTGCGGCGATCGGGGTGGCGCCCTCGCTGGACCGCTGCGCCGGCTGCGGCGGCCCCGGCCCGCTTCGGTTCAGCTTCGATGCCGGTGGTGCGGTGTGCCAGCGATGCCGGCCGGAAGGGGCAGTGCGGCTTCGGGCCGGGGTGGCGGAGCGGCTTGCTGTCTTGGCCGCCGCCGATCTCGATGACCTTCCCCCGGATGACCAATCACTGGCCGGCGAGTCGTTCGGGGTCACCCGACGATTCGTCGAGCATCACCTCGACCGCCGCCTCACCGCGGCGACGGTGGATTGGTGATCGGTTCCGGGAAATGACCGACCTCGATCTCTCGGATCTCGACAAGGAGCGGATTCCGCGACATGTGGGTCTGATCCTCGACGGCAACGGCCGCTGGGCTCAGGCCCGGGGCTTGCCCCGTACCGCCGGCCATCTCGCAGGCGAGGCTGCCTTGTTCGACACGGTGGAAGGCGCCCTCCAGATCGGGATCGGCTGGCTCACCGCTTTCACCTTCTCCACCGAGAACTGGCGCCGCTCCGACGACGAGGTGGAGTTCCTCATGTGGTTCAACGAGGACCTGCTGCTGAGGCGGCGTGATGACCTGCACCGTGATGGGGTGCGGATGCTGTTCGCCGGTGATCTCGGAGACCCCCGAATCCCCGATCGGAACCGGCGCCACATGGCCGATGCCGAGCAGATGACCGCGGCGAATGGCCGGCTCACGCTGGTGTTCGCCTTCAACTACGGGAGCAGGCGGGAGATGACCGAAGCGGCTCGCCGGCTCGCCTCCAACGCAATCGCCGGCGACCTCGATCCCGCCGACATCGATGAAGAAGTCTTCGCCGCCAACCTCTACGTGCCTGACATGCCCGACCTCGATCTCGTGGTGCGGTCGTCGGGTGAGCACCGCATCTCGAATTTCCTGCTGTGGCAGGCGGCATATGCCGAGTTGGTCTTCCCCGGGATCCTCTGGCCCGACTTCGACCAGACGGCCCTGCTCGACTGCGTGATCGAGTACCAAAGGCGGCAGCGCAGGTTTGGCGGGGCCGAGGGAGTGGCGACCTAACCTCCCGACCGGCGATTGGAGCCCGCGAGTACGATCGCCCCTCCGATTCGACCACATTGACCATCACCCTCGACACCATCGCCAACCTGGCCAAGCGGCGTGGGTTCGCATTCCCATCGTCGGAGATTTACGGCGGGCTCCGCTCGGCCTACGACTATGGGCCGCTCGGCGTCGAAATGCTTCGCAAGGTTAAGGGCGAGTGGTGGCGGTCGATGGTGCAACTCCGCTCCGACATCGTCGGGATCGACTCGGCCATCCTTCAATCCCCCGAGGTGTGGGCTGCCTCGGGTCATCTGGCCTCGTTCACCGATCCGTTGGTGGAGTGCTCCAACTGCAACACGAGGTGGCGGCTCGACAAGCTCGACGACCGCGATGTCTGCCCGAACTGCGGGCAACGAGGGACGTTCGGGGATGCGCGCCAGTTCAATCTGATGTTCAAGACGTTCATGGGTCCGGTGGAGGAAGAGGCCGCGGTCGTCTACCTCCGACCGGAGACGGCGCAGGGGATCTTCATCAACTACGAGAACGTGCGGCGTACCTCGCGTCTCAAGCTTCCCTTTGGGATCGCCCAGCTAGGGAAGTCGTTTCGCAACGAGATAACCCCCGGCCAGTTCGTATTCCGGACCCGCGAGTTCGAGCAGATGGAGATGGAGTTCTTCTGCCGGCCCGAAGAGTCAGCAGTCTGGTTCGAGTATTGGGTGGGGGAGCGGTTCCGCTGGTACACCGACCTGGGGATGAGCGAGGACAGGCTGCGGGTCCGGCCACACGATCTCGACGAGCTCTCCCACTACTCGGCGGGCACCTCGGACATCGAATATGACTTCCCGTGGGGTTGGGATGAGCTCGAAGGGGTCGCCAACCGGACCGACTTCGACCTCAGGGCGCACACCGAGCGGTCTGGGGTCGATCTCTCCTACTTCGACGAGGCGAGCGGTGAGCGCTTTTTCCCGCATGTCGTCGAGCCCGCCGCCGGGGCTACGCGGGCCATGTTGGCATTCCTCATCGACGCCTATCGCGAGGAGGAGGTCCGCGGTGAGAGACGGGTTGTCCTGCGGCTCGACCCGCGCCTTGCCCCCTACGAAGTGGCAGTCCTGCCGCTGTCGCGCAAGCCCGAGCTGACCGCAGAAGCGGAGAAGATCGCCGACCTCCTCCGTCCCCACTTGATGGTGGAGTACGACGACACCCAGTCGATCGGCCGTCGCTACCGCCGTCAGGACGAGATCGGCACCCCTTTGTGCGTCACCTTCGACTTCGAATCGCTCGACGATCGAGCGGTCACGGTGCGGGAACGCGACTCCATGG
>DATADW010000158.1:0-4641 GCA_036258335.1 Acidimicrobiia bacterium | reverse complement strand
AAGTTCCGACCTGCACGAATGGCGTAACGACTTGGGCACTGTCTCAACCAGGGACTCGGTGAAATTGCACTGTGAGTAAAGATGCTCACTACCTGCGACAGGACGGAAAGACCCCGGAACCTTTACTGCAGCTTGACATTGGAGTCTGGCATGTGATGTGTAGGATAGGTGGGAGACTGGGAAGCGCGGGCGCCAGCTCGTGTGGAGTCACCCTTGAAATACCACCCTTCTCATGACGGGCTTCTAACCTCGATCCGTTATCCGGATTAGGGACAGTGTCTGGCGGGCAGTTTCACTGGGGCGGTGGCCTCCTAAACGGTAACGGAGGCGCCCAAAGGTTCCCTCAGCCTGGTCGGCAATCAGGCGTTGAGTGTAAAGGCACAAGGGAGCTTGACTGCGAGACCTACAAGTCGAGCAGGGACGAAAGTCGGGCTTAGTGATCCCATGGTGGCACGTGGGTGCGCCATGGCTCAACGGCTAAAAGGTACTCCGGGGATAACAGGCTCATCGCGCCCAAGAGTCCATATCGACGGCGCGGTTTGGCACCTCGATGTCGGCTCGTCGCATCCTGGGGCTGAAGCATGTCCCAAGGGTCGGGCTGTTCGCCCGTTAAAGCGGCACGCGAGCTGGGTTTAGAACGTCGTGAGACAGTTCGGTCCCTATCCGTCGCAGGCGCAGGAAACTTGAGAGGAGCTGTCCCTAGTACGAGAGGACCGGGATGGACGTACCTCTGGTGTGCCAGTTGTCCTGCCAAGGGCACGGCTGGTTGGCTACGTACGGACGGGATAAGCGCTGAAGGCATCTAAGTGCGAAGCCCACCTCGAGATCAGGTTTCCCACGGGGTTAACCCGGTAAGGCTCCTGGTAGATGACCAGGTCGATAGGCCGGAGGTGTAAGCGCAGCAATGTGCTCAGCCGACCGGTACTAATCAGCCGAGGGCTTGTACTGAATCCAAAAACACGTGCTCGCTATGGAGTGCTCGGGGTGCCGGGCACGCTCGGTTTCGTCCGGTGGCGATAGCGGCGGGGAACCACCCGTTCCCATTCCGAACACGGAAGTTAAGCCCGCCAGCGCCGATGGTACTTGGGGCTCACGCCCCTGGGAGAGTAGGTCACCGCCGGGCGTCTTTTCGGTGGGGGCTGCCGACGGCGGCCCCCACGACGCGTTCGAGGAGAGAGCCCCACATGCCGGATCGCCGTCAGCCTCCCCGACGGGATGAATATGGCGACGATCGGAGGGGCCAGCGCCGCGACACGCGCGGCGAGCCGCCCCGCAAGCCGGTCCAGCTGCAGAAGGGCGGCGCCGAGCTTCCCCGCTGGGTCCGGGAAGAGCTGGTCAGGGTCACACCCAAGGAACGTCGCGACGCCGCTCTCCAACTTCTCACCTCCGCTGCCGTTGCCTTCTCCGAGGGCCGGTTTCGTGCCGCTATGTCCAGACTGCTCGAGACGAAGAGCCTCTCCCCTCGCACGGCGACGGTGCGTGAGCTGCTCGGGTTGAGCGCCTACCGCACCCGTCAGTGGCAGGTGGCCCTCAGCGAGCTGCGCACCTTCCGACGGCTCACCGGCGATACCACCCATATGCCTGTCGAGATGGACTCGCTCCGTGCGCTGGGTCGTGTCGACGACGTCACCAAGACCTGGGAGCTATGGCGTGAGCTCGGAGGCTCCCGTCAGACGGAGGATGAGGCCCGCGTGGTCTACGCATCGTTCCTGCTCGACCAGGGCGAGGCGCGCAAGGCGTGGGCGGTGATCAAGCCGGGGAAGCTGATCGCCCAGCCAGGTGAGTCGGAGCTGCGCCGATGGTACGTGGCGGCCAGAGTCGCCGCGGCTCTTGATGACCAAGATGCGGGGCGCCGCCTCATGCAGGCCGTGGAGAAGGCCGATCCTGCGTTCCCGGGTCTCGACGAGCTCGAGCAGCAGCTCGGTTGAGCCGCGAGTGACCACGCCGGTATACGACTCAGCCCGCTACGCCTCGGCCAACCGCTGGGACCCACGACACCTCGCCACCATGCGACGGTTGCTCGGCCCGTCGCCCGGGATGCGGGTTCTCGAGGTGGGGTGCGGTAGGGGGCATCTCCTCCGCCGGGTCCAGGACCAAGGGATCGACGCCATCGGGATCGACGTCAATCCGGAGGCGGCGGCAATCGCGGTAACCCGCAATGTGCTCTCGATGAGCGCAACAGATCTCGACTTCCCCGACGGCTCGTTCGACCAGGTGTACTCGGTGCACGCCATCGAGCACATCCCCGACGCCAAAGCAGCCATCGCCGAGATGAGCCGGGTCGTCCGGCCCGGGGGGAGCGTGATGCTCGTCTACCCAGCCGAGCCGGTCCGGGGCCTGTACGCCGTCCCAAGCGCGGTGATCCTGTACGGCAACCCACTCCTAGCCGGCCAGGTCCATTGCCACCGATTCACCCCCCGCCGTCTGGTCAAGATGGCGCAGCCCGCCGGGCTGGCCGAGGTGACCAGTGAGTTCCATCTCCTCTCCAGCCCCGAATTCGCCACCCTGCTGGTGCGCCCGGGGCGGAGGTAGCCTCACCAGGTGCCAAGTGCCGTCCAGCTGGCCGCGATCGGGCCCGAGCCTTCGCTCGCCGTCATCGATGTCCCGGATCCCAAGCCCGAACATGGCCGGACGCTGGTCGCATTCGCAGCCGCAGAGGTGGCGCCGATCGACGTTCAGATCGCCACAGGCCAGATCCCAGGGATTCCCCCGCCGCCGCTGTTACCCGGAGGAACCGCTGCTGGAACCGTGCTCGAGTCGGGTGTCCACCCAGCGGGAACGTTGGCGTACGTGTCGGGTGGACCGCACGGGATGGGGACGCGGACACCGGGGACCTTCGCCGAGGTGGTCAACGCGTCCGATGATGCGGTGTTCCCACTTCCCAACGGACTCGACCCTGAGACTGCCGCCGCGGGTGTCTCCTCAGCAACCGCTGCCCGCTACGCCCTGATCGACCATGCCGGCGTTCAAGCGGGTGAGACCATCTTGGTGTTGGGTGCGACCGGCTCCGTCGGATCGGCCGCCATCCAGCTGGCGGTCGCACTGGGTGCCAAGGTGCTCGCCGTGGCCCGCCGACCGGAGCGGGTCCAGACCGGGCTCGGCGTCCAAGCCCTGGCGTTTGACGGGTTCGCCGAGGCGGTAGCGGAGGCTACCGAAGGTGTCGGGGTTGCCGCCATCATCGACACGGTCGGTGGCCCCTACATGGAGGAGTCGATCCGCTCTGGCGGGCCGCGCTGCCGCCATGTGGTCCTCGGCTACACCGCGGGCACGGATACCATGGTCAACCTTCCACTGATGTCGGTCAAAGAGCATCGACTTCTCGGGATGAACACCAATCGACCCACACCAGAGCGGCGAGCCGAGCTGATGAGCGAGGTGCTCGACGACCTGGCAGTGCGGCGGGTCCAGCCCCGGATCGGCGAGCGCTTCACACTGTCGGCCGTCGCCGACGCCTATAGGGCCGACGGCAGCGCCGGTCGGATCCTGCTCGTAGCCGGTTAGTCACCAGTCCTGCGCCCGGGGGCCGGCACATCCGCACCGGCCCAAAGAGCACTGCTCGTCACCACCTATGGGCGATGTCGATCACCAGCCTGGCCCCGTCGCCGGGGCCGTCGAGGACGAAGACGCGGAACGGGAGCCGACCTCGCACTCCAAGCACGACCAGGGTCTGGCCCTCGAAGGTGCCCATGAAGGCCACCTGACGGAAGGTCCTGAAGCCGTCGACGCTTACGGCATTGAGGCGATCATCCGGGTCATACGTGGGTCGTAGCTCGTCGTCGTGCGCCGGGGCGTTGACCTGTATCGACAGAACCGCACCGCCGGCGATGGGAATCGTTCCCCCGGTCTCAATGTCGGTCACCGACGAGACATATCGCACCCGATAGCCGATGGCGTTGCTGGCGGGCCGTCCTTGTGGGTCGGCACCCAGGTCGACCACGATCCGGTCGAAGCACTCATGCCGGCCGGCTCTGAGGTTCTCCACCGATGCTGTGGCGTAGGAGTTGACCCTGTGCTGTTCGGGCAGCGAGCCCCAGGAAAGCCCGCAGTAGGGCTGGGTACCTGCTTGAGCCGGGACCGTTGCCAGCGTGACCGCAACAACCAACCCCAGGAGCGTCGTCTTGACGAGTCGTCGCATCGCGTCCTCCTGTCGTGGCGACTTGCTGTCAACCATCAGGCACCCGGGTAACCGAGGCGTTGCGCCGACGTAACGAAAGAGTCACAGCTTCACTGCGGGTTGAATAAGGGCCGATGACATCCGCCCCGACCCCCGACCGGCTCGACCAGATGATCGCAGCCGAGGAGGAGCGCTTCCTGGAGCGGGCCCCACTGGCGGTTGCGGCCCACCGGGATGCCTCGGCTCACCTGGCGGGCGGGGTGGCGTCGAGCCTCCAGGTCACCGAGCCGAGCCCGGTGTGGGTGAGCCACGGGAAGGGGTCACGGCTGACCGACCTGGACGGGGAGGACTACCTCGATCTCAACAACGGGTACGGGGCGCTGGTGGTGGGTCACGCCCACCCCGAGGTTGTCGCCGCCGTGGAGGAACGGCTCATCCGAGGGTCGCACTTTGCCCAGCCCACCACCGAGGTCGCCGAGGTCGCCGCCGAGCTCTCGGCTCGGTTCGGGTTGCCGCTCTGGCGGTTT
>DATADW010000157.1:0-5272 GCA_036258335.1 Acidimicrobiia bacterium | reverse complement strand
GCCGATCATCGTCCCAATCGAGCAGTTCCCCGATTGGCTGGCCGCGGTCCAGCGGGCACTTCCGTTCTGGCACATCGCCAACCTGATTCGCGCTGGGCTCACCGAAGGGCTGGTGACCGACGTTGGAAGGTCGCTGCTCGTGGTGACGGCGTGGACCTTGCTGGGTTGGTCACTGGCCGCCCGGGCGCTGGCGAAGCGGGGCTGACCCGAGATCCAACCAGGGGAGCCATACACTCACCTGATGCGAGCGACGGCCGCCGCCCTGGTCCTGGTGCTCACCGCCGCCTGTACCGGGGGAACCGCCGATACCACCGATGGGGCTCCCACCTCAACCGCGGGCTCCTCCTCGACCGTCGCCGCCGAGCCGCGGATCTACCTCAACCTGATGTGGCACCAGCACCAGCCGCTCTACCCCAAGGACTTCGACGGCGTGGTCACCCGACCCTGGGTTCGGCTGCACGCTGCCAAGGACTACCTGGACATGGCGGCGCTGGTCGGGGAGTTTCCCGAGCTGCAGGTGACCTTCAACCTGACCCCAACGCTTCTCCTCCAGCTGGAGGACCTCGCCGAGGGCACCATCGATAGCTACTGGCAGCACACGGCGATCCCTGCCGAGGACCTCACCCTTGGTCAACGCCGCTTCGTTGTCGAGCGGTTCTTCGACGTCAACCCAAGGATCATCGACCGCTTCCCCCGCTACGGGGAGTTGGCGGCGATGCGGACGATGCCGCCCGAGGTGTGGGAAGACGAAGACATCACCGATCTCCAGGTCCTGTTCAACCTGGCCTGGACCGACCCCTCCTTTCTGGAACAGGAGCAGCTGGCGGCGCTGGTGGAGAAGGGGAGCGGCTTCGACGAGGACGACAAGCAGACCGTCCTCGACGAGCACCGGCGCATCGTCGAGGAGGTGATACCGCTCCATGCCGAGATGTGGGAAGACGGCCAGATCGAGGTGACCACCACCCCGCTGGCCCACCCCATCCTGCCACTGGTGGCCGATCAGTCGTTGGCCGCGGTGGGCGACCCTGCCGCCCTCCTCCCCGAGAGCGGTTTCAGCGAGGTGGTGGACGCCGACCAGCAGGTCATCCGTGGCCTCGACACGGCGGAGCGCCTTCTCGGGCGCCGACCGCAGGGAATGTGGCCGGGCGAAGGGTCGGTAGCCCAGTTGGTGATGTCGCTCTTCTCCAAGAACGACGTGCAGTGGGTTGCGACCGGCGAGGACGTCCTGGCGCAGTCGGTCGACATCGGCTCGTTCACCAGGGACGCCGACGACGTCGTAGCCGAGGCCGATGTCCTTTACCGGCCGTGGGAGGCGATGCTCAGCCGCAACCCCCCGGTCCCCATGTTCTTCCGCGACAACCTGCTCTCCGACCTGATCGGCTTCGAGTACTCCGGGACAGGGGCCGAGGCGGCGGCGGACGACTTCATGGCTCGGCTGGAGGACATAGCCGATCAACTCGAGGAGGTCGGGTACGACAACCCCGACTTGCCGCCGGTGGTCTCAGTGGTGCTCGACGGTGAGAACGCGTGGGAGAGCTACGAGAACGACGGCCAGGACTTCCTCCGGGCGCTCTACACCCGGCTCTCCGAAGCGGACTGGGTGGAGACGATCACCCCGTCCGGATATCTGGAGCGGTTTGGCGAGCCCGAGCCGCTCGAGGAAGTGTTCCCGGCATCGTGGTTCCAACCCAACTTCGCGACCTGGATAGGCGAAGAGGAAGAGGCGACTGCCTGGGAGTACCTGGCCGAAGTGAGGGGTGATCTCGATGCGGCCGAGAGCGAAGGCGCCGCGAGCCAAGCAGAGCTCGAGGCTGCTTACGAGGCGATGCTGTTCGCCGAGGGCTCCGACTGGTTCTGGTGGTACGGGTCGGACCAGGAGTCCGGCGACGACGAGTACTTCGACACCGCCTTCCGTGCATTGCTCGGTGAGGTCTACCGGTCGCTGGGACAGGAAACCCCTGACTTCGTCGCCGTGCCCATCATCGCCGAGGAGCCGATCGCCGCCGAGGGACAACCCGCCGGGCTTCTCACCGCCACAATCGACGGCGAACAGGAAGCGGCCTGGGACCAAGCGGGGGCCTACCTCATCGACCAGTCGGTGCTTCGTTGGGGTTTTGACCAGGAAGCCCTCTCGCTGCTGCTCGACCTGCCATCGACCGGTGGTTTCGAGATCTACCTCGGCGGTCCCAGCGGTGACAAGGTGGCCACGACGTTCGACGGCGTACCCCTCGGGTTCGGCGCCACCTCGGTGATCCTCTGGGATGGCGAAGCAGCCTCGCTCTGCCCACCGGGCGGGGTCCGCCATCCCGAGGTTTGCACCGGCGTGGCGTCTGCCATCGGGGAGGTGATAGAGATCGGCGTGCCGCTCGACGCCATCGGCCCGATCGAGTCGGGTGACGTCGTCCTGGCCAAAATGGTCGATCCGGGCGCCGGTCCCCGACCTCTGCCAAGGCAAGGGCCGATGGGACTCCAGGTACCCGATATTTCGGATGTCAGCGTCGTGCTCAGCGTCGAGGACCCCGCCGGTGACGACCACGGTCCCGGCTCGTACATCTATCCGACCGACCCGGTATTTGTGCCTGGCAGCTACGACCTGACCAATTTCGAGATCGGGATCGAGGGGGACGATGTCGTGGTCACATTCGACGTGGCCGCACCCGTCCAGAACCCATGGGGGTCGCCTCGGGGGCTGTCGGTGCAGACATTCGATCTCTACATCGACTCCGATCCCGGCGAGGGGACCGGGAGCAGGACACTCCTCCCCGGTCGCAACGCAGCACTCCCCGAGGGGTACGGGTGGGAGCAAGCCCTGACCGTCGAAGGATGGGAGCCGGCGCTGTACCTCGCCCAGTCGGACGGGAGCAGCGAGGAGACACGCCCCTCCTTCGGGGTGACCGTGTTCTCCGAGGAGGGAAGGGTCGTCGCCCGCCTCCCCCGCCAACTCCTCCCCGAGGGCGACCCGGCATCGTGGGGTTACACGGTCGCCCTGCTCAGTCAGGAGGGGTTCCCCTCACCCGGTGTGCGCCGGGTGCGAGACGTCGCGGTGGAGTCGTCGCAATACCGGATCGGTGGCGGCGCCGGTGGCGTCAACGACACACGGATCCTCGACTTGGTGGCGTCGCAGCAGGGCGAGCAGGAAGATGGGCTCGCCGTTGAGGCGGTGAGCACCGGGAGCGCCGACGACCTCGCCGTCGATCAGCTCGGGTCGGTCCCGGTGATCGAGGCTGATTGACGGCCGCTACCTGGCGCCGGATGTGCCGGGGTCGCCTCGCCGGTCGGCGAAGAAGCCGGCGAGGAGGGCGGAGCATTCGGCCTCGAGGACCCCAGCGACGAGTTCGACGTGGTGGTTGAGCCGGCGGTCCTGGGGGATGTTGTAGAGGCTCCAACAGGCGCCCGCCTTGAGGTCCGCTGCGCCGTAGACGATCCGGTGGAGCCGGGCGAGCACCGCGGCGCCGGCGCACATCGCGCATGGCTCGAGCGTCACCACCAGCGTGTGGCCCTCGAGGCGGCCCTGGGAGCGGTCATTTGCGACGCGGGACAGCAGCAGCAACTCGGCATGGGCGGTGGGATCGCTTTGTTGGCGAGGACGGTTGTGATCGGCGTCCAACGCGTTGCCATCGGGATCGAGGATGACCGCCCCGACGGGGACCTCCCCCTCCTCGGCGGCGAGCGCCGCCTGGTCCAGGGCAAGACGCATCGCCTTCTCGAAGGGGGGCTCGGCCACCGCCGGTACACTAAGAGCCTCGGAGGGATCGCATAGTCCGGCCTAGTGCGCACGCCTGGAAAGCGTGTAGGCGGTTACCGCCGCCTCGCGGGTTCAAATCCCGCTCCCTCCGCCACCGCTACCATCGCGCCCAAGGGCCGTGCTAGGCGGGGCGTTAGGGGTGCCCTGTACCCGAAACCCTCTCGATGCGGGGCTGAGTTCCCCTCCTGAGGGCCACCACCCGATGGCACGCGCTAGAAGATCGGTGTTGAAGGTCGGGTCCTGCGCGGCGGGGCGCCGTGAACCGGGTCAGGTCCGGAAGGAAGCAGCCCTAAGCGGTCCGCCCCGGGTGCCGTAGGAGCGCCTGACCGGAGCCGATCGACGAGTGGCACCACCGGACAGGTACTCGACGGAGGGGTGCACGGTCCTGTTCCTTGAGACAGCAGACGGCAGACGGCACGTACCCGTCCAGGTACGCCACAACCCTGGGTTAGGCACGGTATGTAGCTCGTCGTCGACGAGGTCGACGATCCCCGACCCGCTCGGCCACCCCTTCTGACAATGGGGTTCGCACGTTTCGGCAGGTGGGCGCTACAACGGCTTCTGAGCGCACCGAATGTCCGGGTGTTCGATGAGGGCGGAAAGGTCACGGTCACTCCCCCCACGGGACTGATCCTCGAGACCAACGAGCGGGCGGCCGATGTTTCTTACAGCGGCGACATGAACATCGTCGTTTTGATCGCCTCCATAGGCGGTGGAACTGTTGATCTACTCGTGAATGAGATCGGGGATTACGAGGCGACGGTACGGCTCCCCGATTGCTCGGAGCGCTGTGTGCTCGACATTGACGGCCAAGGGGGCGAGCTCACCATTTCAATCCCTTGATCGCGCTGCGTTTGCTCAGCTCATAACTCTCCCGCCTCCTGGAGGTCGTCCGGAAGGAAGCCCGGGACGGTCAAGCCCGGCGTCTCCTAGGCGAGCGAGTCCCCCTCGACGACGCCCCAGCCGCACAGGCGCTAACTCGGGTTCTAGCAGCTACCCCTCCGGTGGTCCCCAACCCGGGGTTGACCCGACCCTGGGTCGCTCATTCGCTATGGCGCTTGGCCCGATCCCGATCATGGAAAAGTCGACATCGGGATAGAAACGGGTCATGGCGACAATTCGACCAAGCTGCAGATCAGTCAAGCAATCACGGCCTCGCCCAACCACGCCCATATTGAAGCGGTGTCTTTCCTTGTCTCGGGTCACGCGCTCCAGCGCCGTCGATACACGCTGCGGCTCGTATGGGAGGCGATAGAATTCAAGGATACGCGTCACCGCCTTAGGCCAATCGGTGATGTTGTCCTCGAACTTGACCCATAAGGCATCGATAGCCGAATCATACGTCGCCTTGTACCACGATACGTAGAACCCTATGAACCAGGGGAGGCCAAGATCGATGATCTGGTCGTATTGTGTTGACTCGTCAGACTCGAGGAATGCAGTTGTGACCAGTGTTGGCCAAGTATAGGGCGCATGTAGCAGATACTCACGCACGCTTACAGTGATGTCGGCCAAATCGCGCACCAA
>DATADW010000156.1:0-27972 GCA_036258335.1 Acidimicrobiia bacterium | reverse complement strand
GGATCCGGTCAGGGGGGACCGGCTCGCCGTCCTCGGTGATGGTCATCAGGTCCGGGTCAAGCGTCTCGAACATGTTGACACCGTCGATGACCATGGTGACCGATGGGTAACGGTCGATGTCCAGATTGGAGATCCGGATGGCGGGCTCGCCGTCGGCATCCTGCGCCGCCGCTGGGGCTGCCCCGATGATCCCGGCTAGAACGGCCAGGACGAGTGCCGTCCGCATTCGACTCATTGGACTACTGAGAAGGAGTCGGTGCGCCGGGCCAAGGGCTCAGCATCGAACGCATCGGCGGGCACCTCGATGCCAATGTCGAGCAGGTGGTCGAGGAACTCAGGCCGCCGACCGGTGGCCTTGAGACGGCCGAGGTACCGCCCCTCTTCGTCGAGCCCCATCCCATAGTCGAACAGGAATAGGTCGCGCAGTTCGACCTGGTCGCCAACCATCCCACCTACTTCGGTCACGTGGGTGACACGCCGCGACCCGTCGCGCAACCGTGTGATGTGTATGACGAGGTGGATCGCAGAGGCGATCTGCTCGCGGATGGCGCGCACCGGCAGGTCGAAACCCGCCATAAGGACCATGGTCTCGATGCGGGAGAGTGAATCACGTGGCGAGTTGGCGTGGACCGTGGTCAGCGAGCCGTCGTGACCGGTGTTCATTGCCTGGAGCATGTCGAGCGACTCGCCGCCGCGCACCTCGCCGACGACGATCCGGTCGGGTCGCATCCGCAAGGCGTTTCGCACCAGGTCGCGGGTCGTCACCTCGCCCTTGCCCTCGAGGTTGGCCGGGCGGGACTCAAGGCTGAGCACGTGATCCTGGTTGAGCTGGAGCTCGGCAGCGTCCTCGATGGTGACGATCCGCTCCTCGACGGGTAGGTACGAGGAGAGGACGTTGAGCGTCGTCGTCTTCCCCGAGCCGGTGCCACCGCTGATGACGATGTTGAGACGTCCGAGGACGCAGGCTCGAACCAGGTCGGCAAGCTGGGGGCTCAGCGTCCCAAGGCTGATCAGGTCCTTCTCGGTGAAGGGGTCGACGGCGAACTTCCTGATGGTGAGAAAAGGCCCGCCGATGGCTAGCGGATGGACGACGGCGTTGACACGGGAGCCGTCGGGGAGCCGGGCGTCGACCATGGGTGTTGCCTCATCGACTCGTCGGCCGACCTGACCGACGATCTTGTCGATGATCCTGCGGAGGTGGATCCCATCGACGAAACGGATGGGGGTGCTGACGATCCTGCCCGCCCGCTCGACGAAGACCTCGTAAGGGCCGTTGACCATGACTTCGGTGACTGTCGGGTCGTTGAGAAGGGGGTCGATGGGCCCGTAACCGAGCACATCGCTGGTGATCTCCATGAGAAGGTGATCCCGCTCCACCTTGGAGAGGCTGGCGCGGGCTTCCTTGTCGAGAGATCGCTCCAGTGTCTCGAGGACCCGGCGTCGCAACTCGTCGTCGGTGAGCGCCCGGTCGTAGAGGACCGGTCCGAGCTCCTCGATGACCCGGAAGTGCAAGGTGACCCGCAGCTCGTCGTGCAGCGTGGCCGAAGGCTCAGCACGACCTTCCGCTAATGCCGCGGCTACCCGTTCTGATAATGACGCCACACTCACCCCCGAACTTCGGTCCCCCGACCTCGTGGAGTCACTTTACCGATACCCAGCGACAAAGCCATCACCGCCACCGGGACCTGCGACCGCGCACCGGCCCGGCTCCAGTCCCCGTGATGAGCGCCGCAACCTCCTCGAAACCCCGCGCCGTCTTCGACTTCGGTGAGGACAGCACCACCGGTCTGCCCTCGTTGACCGAGGCCGGGATGGCAGCATCGGATGGGATGCGAGCCGCGATGTTCGTTCCCAGCGTCTTCTCGATTTCGCGCTCGTCGAGCCGAGCCCTGGCGTTTGCACGATTGAGCACCAACCTGATCTTCGAAGAGGGAAACTTGAGCAGCCGCAGCGTGTCAAGAGCCAGCTTGGCGTTCTTGACCGAGAGAAGGTCCATGTCGACCACGATTAGCACGAAGTCGGAACGCTCCAGGATCGACAGGAGCATTTCGTCGAAGGAGGAACTGGTGTCGACCACCACCACCTCGAACATCGAGCGCATCACCCCGATGATGTCGATCATCGACGCCAGGCTGATCTCGTCGGCATAGGCCGGCTCGAGCGGGGCAGGTAGCACTCGCAGCCCGCTGGGATGCCTCGCCAGCACGGAATCCACCAGAGCCTCATCGAGACGGTCGATGTCGTGGACGATGTTGACCACGGTGAGGCGTGGCTCGAGCTGGAGCACGAGGCTGTCGTCACCGAATTGGAGGTCGGCGTCGACCAAGGCAACACGGCCGTCGCCGAGCTGTTGGGCGAGCAGCACAGCAAGGTTGGAAGCGATGACGGTCTTCCCGCTGCCTCCCTTGGGCGACATGACGGTCACTACCTTCCCCTCGCGTGACGACGGCGCCGCCTCGACTACCGGCCGTCTGCGGCGGATCGGCGCCACCGCGTCGTTGAGCCGTTCCTCGGTGAGCGGCGGCTCGATGACGTCGCGCACTCCGGCGCGCATGGCGGCGCGCAGCACGTTGGGTGCTATGTCGGCTGTAACGAGGAGGATCCCGAGATCCTCGTACTCCTCACCGAGGATTGCAGCGCTCTCCATCGCCGGCTCGGATGCGAAGGAGGGTCCGAGGACGACCACCGATATCGAACCGTCGTCGATCCGGCGTTGAGCATCGGTGAGAAAACGCACCGTCGGCACCTTGCCGTCGAGGGCGCGCTTGGTCTCGTCGAGGAACTCCTCGTCGTCATCGACGACGATGATCCCGACGTCCTCCCCGATCATCGGTCCTCCCCACGGCGCGTTTGCCCCATCATCTCACGGCAGATCGAAGTATTGCCCGAGGACGCCCGGGTCACCGAACAACGAGTCGATCACAACGCCTTCGGTGTCGCGTACCGGGAACTCGTCTGTGGACAAGGTGAGCCAGATGGTGCCGGCTTCGAGCGCGAACACCAGCTGCTCTGCCTCTTCGGAGTCGACCTCGAGCGTGACCAATTGGGTGCGGTCGGTGATCGGCTGGCTCTGCCCCGCCGGTACGGCCGACGGAGTGGTGGTCGGCGTGGGCGCCGACACCGCGGCCGGCCCATCGCCTCCCGTGGTCACCTGGGTGTCGATCCCGAGCACAGGCACCCCGAAGAGGATGTAGCGGGTAAGGGTCTTGGTGACGGTCTCGGTCTGTCCGCCACCCGATTCTTGTTCGGGATCGATAACGGTGGCGTCGGCGCGGGGGGTGCCCTCCACCTTGAGCGTGACCAGCACGTTGACATTGTCGCCGGGGCGAATGAACCCGGCGACGCCACGAGAACCATCGACCAGCAGGCTGATCGCCTGGTTCCCACTGCTGATCACCTCGGCCATGGGCTGTGCCCTCGCAACCGGGTCTATCCACATGTCGGTGGTCAGAGTGGAGCCCGCCGGGATCGGGCCTGCGGCCACCTTGCCGGAGAGGGCCTCTTGCAGTCCGTCCTCTGCTGGGTCCTCCGATGCCACGATGGCGGTCGGCGGTCTCAGTTCCGCCACCTCCTCGCTGAGCACGGCGCGCTCCTGCTGGATGACCAGATCGCCTTGGACGCCGCCTTCGATTCGATCGGCCGCCCGGTACACCGAAACGAAGTCGGTCTCCGCGAGCCGCTCGTTCTGCACACCGGTGAGAAATCGGTACACGGCGAAAGCGGCCACCCCGGCCAGCAGCAACGCAACGATGAGGACCAGGGTCCGTCTACCCATTCAAAGCTCCTCGGCCATATCCAGGGTCATGGGACCCTTCGCACCAGGGTTGCATCGGCCCGGTGACCCGTTCGGTTGAGCGGCGAGGGCGAGCACCGGGGCCTCAGCGGCGCCCGATCCCGCGTTCTTTCAGCTCTTGGAGGATTGCCTCGAGCGACGCGTCCACGCTCACTGCCGGGCGCTCTTCCTCGGGCTCGCGCTCGAACTCGTGTCTGGCGGGAGGGCGGCGCTCGGGCCGGCTTGCCGCCGGCGCCGCCGTTGCCGGTGGCTCACGGCGCTCGGACCAGTCGGGCAGTGCCTGCTTGATCGACAGGCTCACCCTGCGGCGCTCCTCCTCCATCTCGGTGACTTTGACCTGGACACGCTGTCCGATCGACAGCTCCAGCTCGGGCGACTCCACCCGGTGGACCGCGATCTCGGATACGTGAACCAGACCTTCGACCCCGTCGCCGACCGAAACGAAGGCACCGAAGGGGACCGTCTTGGTCACCACGCCCTCGACCACGGAGCCGACGCTGTTCTCCCTGACGAACGTCACCCAGGGGTCCTCGAGCGTCTGCTTGATGGAGAGCGAGATCCGTTCCCGATCGAGGTCGACTTCGAGCACCTTGACCGTGACCTCGTCACCCACCTTGACCACCTCGCCGGGGTGGTTGACGTGCTGCCAAGAGAGCTCGGAGACGTGGACGAGACCGTCCATTCCGCCCAGGTCGACAAAGGCGCCGAAGGCAACGACGGACGACACGACACCCTGGCGGACCTCACCGACCTGGAGCTGATCGAGGAACGCCTGGCGCTGCTCGGCCTGCTCCTCCTCGAGGTAGGCGCGGCGCGAGAGGACGACGTTGTTGCGGTTGCGGTCGAGCTCGATCACCTTGGCTTCGATCTCCTGCCCGACGTATGGGTCGAGATCGCGCACCCGGCGCAACTCGACGAGCGAAGCAGGAAGGAAGCCGCGCAAGCCGATGTCGACGATGAGACCGCCCTTGACAACCTCGATCACGGGTCCTTGTACGGTCCCGCCCTCGTTGGTGATCTGCTGGATCCGATCCCATGCTCGCTCGTACTGAGCCCGCTTCTTGGAGAGGATCAGCCTGCCCTCTTCGTCCTCCTTGTTCAGGACCAGGGCCTCGATCCGCTCACCGAGTTGGACCACCTCGGCCGGGTTGACGTTGTTGCGGATCGACAACTCCTCGGTGGGGATGATCCCCTCGGACTTGTAGCCGATGTCGAGCATCGCCCCGTCGCCGTCCACGGTCACGACCGTTCCCTCGACGATGTCGCCCTCCTTGAACTCGAGCACGGTGTGTTCGAGGGCGGCCACGAAGTCGTCGGCGATCTCATCGGGGAGGTCACCCACGTTGGGCGCCACGATTGCCGCCGGCCCGGGTGGACGGGATGCGACCACGACGGGGTCGGGTGAGGCGTCCTCTGCCACTGCCGCGCTGGGCTCTTCGAGGGTCTCGACGATGCTGGGCGTTTCGGTCGCCGCGGTCTCTTCGATAGTCCCGCGCTCCTCAACCGATTCGACCTCGGTAGGCGCTCCTTCGACCGCTTCGACCTCGGTGGGAACGTCCACCGCTTCGGGCTCCTCGGCCGCAGCCTCGGGCTGCTCCACAGTCGAATCAGCTGTGATCTCAAAGTCGGCAGATGTGTCCTCCACCGCGCCGTTCATGTCGTCGCCGGCTGCATCTTCGGTCTGAGCGGTGGGCTCGTCGGTTTCGTCGGCGGTGGGCTCGCTGGTTTCGTCGGCGGCGGCCTCCTGCTCGGTCTCGATCTCGCGGGGCTCTGCGATGGTGGTCACACCATCGATCTCATCGATGGTGCCGGTCGCCGCCGTTGTCGCCTCGTCGGGCGCACGCGACGGCTCGTGTTCGGTGGTCATAGGTGGGTTCTTACCTCCAAGGGATTCGCCGCCGCCGCACGGGCAGGGCGTAGTGCAAGAGTAGCAGGTCGCTCGCAGTCAAGCCTTGGTGTCTGCCAGTGTGGCGCCCACGGCAAGGTCGGCGCGCAGCGGGACTCCCAGCTTGGTCACGCCCTCCATCACCTCGACCATGAGCTCTCCGGCCTTCGCCTCCTCATAGGAGGGCGTTTCCACGACGAGCTCGTCGTGGATCTGGAGGAGCAACGTGGTCCTCATCCCCTCTTCGGCGAGCTGGCGGTCGAGCTCGATCATCGCCTTCTTGATGATGTCGGCCGCGGTGCCCTGGACCGGGGCGTTGAGCGCCATCCTCTCCCCCATCTGCCGGACACGGAAGTTGTCGCTCTGCAGCTCGGGGAGATAGCGGCGACGGCCAAAGAGTGTCGTGGTGTAGCCGCGGTTGCGGGCCTCGGTGACGGTCCCCCGCATGAAGTCGCGCACATCGGGAAACTGGGCGAAGTAGGCGTCGATGTGTTCGCGCGCCTCGTCGCGCGAGATCTCGAGCCGGTCGGCCAGCCCAAACGCCTCCATGCCGTAGAGCAGCCCGAAGTTGATCACCTTGGCGCGGCGCCGCATCTCCGGCATGACATTCTCGGGCGCCAACCCGAAGACGCGGGCGGCGGTGGCGGTGTGTATATCGGCGTCGGACTCGAACGCCTCCACCAGCCCGGGATCACCCGACATGTGCGCCAAGACCCGCAACTCGATCTGGGAGTAGTCGGCGACCAGGAAACGCCATCCCTCACGGGCGACGAATGCCCGCCTGATGGTCCTGCCGGTCTCGGAGCGGACCGGGATGTTCTGCAGGTTGGGACGGTCGGAGGAGAGCCGCCCGGTGGTGGCAGCCATCTGGTTGAACCGGGTGTGGATCCTCTCATCGGGCCCGATCAGCGGGAGATATCCGTCGACATAGGTCGAGCGCAGCTTCTCCAGCTCGCGATAGCGGAGCAGGAGCTCGACCATGGGGTGGGCGTCGGCCAACTTGGCCAGCACCGACGCGTCGGTGGAGGGCACCCCGGTGGATGTCTTCTTCAGCGCCGGCAACCCCAGCGTGGTGTAGAGGACGTGCCGCAACTCCTTGGTCGAGTTGACGTTGAACGGCTCGCCGGCCGCTTGGTGGATTCCCCGCTCCAACGTCGCAAGCTGGTCACGGAGACTCTCGCCCAGCTCCTCGAGATAGGCCCGGTCGACTCCGATCCCAGCCGCCTCCATCCGGGCGAGCACCGCCACCAGGGGAGCTTCGATCTCGGCGTAGAGTTCGAGCTCCCCCCGCTCCTCCAGCTCGGCACGCAGCTTGCCCGCCAACCTGGCGGTGACCACCGCCCTCCGACCGGCGTCATCGATGTCGGGCCCTTCGGAGAAGTCGAGCATCCCCTGGGCCCCGCCCCCGCCGTCGGCCTGGTCGGCGGGCCCCAGTTGGAGCCCGAGGTATCGCAGCGACAGCTCGCCCAGGTCGTACGTCCGTGTTGCCGGTTGCACCACGTAGGCGGCGAGGGCTGTGTCGAACAGGGGGCCATCGACCGCCAGCCCCTTCTCGACGAGATGGCGGAGGAGGTCCTTGGCGTCGTGCGCCACCCGCTCCCGCGTGGCGTCACCGATCGCCTCGAGCAGTGGGCCGGCTGATGTCACCGGCACGTATCGGGCGGCGGCGTCTTCGGGCACCGCCAGCCCGGCCAACTCGTCGCCTTCCCACACCGGTACCAACACCAACGGGGTCGATTCGGCCAATCTGGCGACGTCGCCTGGGTCGGTGACCCGGGATACGTCCACTTCGAGAGTCTCCGCCCCCGTCGGCTGGTCAGACCAGAGGGCGTCCAACTCATTGAAGATGCTATGGAACTCGAGGCTCTCGAACAGGTCCTTGGCGACACGGCGGTCCCAAGGTGCCCGCACCAGTTCGGTGGGGGAGACCCTCAGGTCGAGATCGTCGACCAGACGCATCAGCCGCTGGTTGAGGAAAACCTGGTCGCGATGCTCCTCCAGGTTGGATTTGAGCCTTGGGCTGTGATCGTCGAGGTGCTGGTAGATGCCCTCGAGGTCGCCATACTCGGCGATCAGCCGTGAGGCGGTCTTCTCTCCCACACCAGGGACACCGGGCAGGTTGTCGGAGGTGTCGCCCCTCAGGGAGGCGTAGTCGAGGTACTGGTCGGGGCGAATCCCGTACCGATCCTCAACGTACTCGGCGTCCGCCAGGACCGTGTCAGATATCCCCCGGCGGGTGTAGAGCACCTTGAGGTGATCTCCCACGAGTTGGAAGCTGTCGCGGTCGCCGGTTACGACCAGGACATCCCATCCCTGCTCGATGGCGCGGTTTGCGACAGTTGCGATCACATCGTCGGCTTCGTAACCCTCCGCTTGCAGCTGTGAGTAACCCAGGGCGTCCATCACCTCGCGGATCAAGGGAAGCTGGCTACGGAACTGATCAGGGGCGCTGCTCCGGTTTGCCTTGTACTCGGAGTACTCGGCGAGACGAAAGGTGTCCCTTCCGACATCCCAGGCGATGGCGATGCCATCGGGGTGGTGGTCGCCCACCAGCTTGAGCAGCATCCGGGTGAACCCGTACACCGAGTTGGTCATCTGGCCTGATTGAGTCGCCAGGTCCGGGGGGAGTGCGAAGAAAGCGCGATAGGCGAGGCTGTGACCGTCGAGGAGGGCGAGCGTTGGCATTGTTGGTGAGATGGTGTTGCTGACCTTAGGACCCGCTCAACCGTCGCCGAGCCGGGCGAGGAGCGTCTCCCGTTGCGATTCCAGCCGGCCCCGTTGGACGGCCAGCCCAGCAAGAACTCTCTCGAACCGCTCGACGTCGGCATTGGCCCGCTGAGCGTCGGCGCGGTCTGAGAGGTAACCGGAGACCGCGGCGTCGCGCTGGAAGTCGTCGTTCAAAGACCTCAACATCTCGAGCTCTGCGGAGGTACGCGACTCCTGCTCGTGCAGCTCCATGATCCGCTCGTTGAGCCGGAAGAGCTTGGACTCGATACGGTTGCCCATCGTCGGAATGATAACGACGAACATGTGTTCGAATGCCCCTTGGGTCGTCGGTTACACTCCCCCGTCTGCCGGAGTGGCGGAATTGGTAGACGCGATGGACTCAAAATCCATTGGGGGCAACTCCGTGCGGGTTCGAGTCCCGCCTCCGGCACCACAGAGACGGCAGACTGCAGACGGCAGACGGCGGCAAGAGCACCGTCGAGGGGGAGCCGTCGGCGGGTGGTTTCCGCAACTTGGCGGGGTGGGGTAATGTCGTTGCCGAGCAACGGCCATCCACCAGACCGAATCGACAACGTCCTGCCGCATCCCCCCACTCCCCCACTCCCTGGCTGGGCGTTTCGGAATCTCGGTGGATGGTCGTGGCTCGTTTTTGGTCAGCGGCGATTCTCCACTAACGGGTGGCGGCCGGGGTAGGCCAATCATCAGGTTCCCGATGCTCATGGTGTGTTGACGCCGTCGAGCGCCGCTCGGAAGAGGCCGACCGTCCTGCTCACCCGGTCGATGGCTTCGTCGGCACTGTCTGACTCGAGGACGAGACGGACCAGCGCCGAGCCGACGATGACCCCGTCGGCGTATGGCGCCACAACCGCTGCCTGGTCAGGTGTCGAGATGCCAACCCCGAGGACAAGAGGCAAGTCGGTGATGGCGCGCACCCTTCTCGACAGATCGGCGACGTGGGTGCTCACCCCGGTCCGCTCCCCGGTCACCCCGAGGTCGGCCACGCCATAGATGAACAGCGGCCCCGCTGCCGCCACCCGCCGTATACGGTCCTCACCCGTGGTCGGTGCGACGAAGTGGACCATGCCGATACGATGGCGCTCGGCGGCCTCTGCCACCTCGCCGGACTCCTCGAGCGGCAGGTCGGGGACGATCACCCCTTCGGCACCGGCGTCTTTGAGACGCCGGCAGAACACGTCTGCCCCCAACCGGAGGAGCGGGTTGGCGTAGGTCATCGCCAGCAAAGGGCGTTGGGTGGTGTCGGCGATATGTCGCATCGTCTCGAAGGCCACCCCGAGCGAGGTGCCCGCTGCCAGTGCTGCATCGCTACCCCTTTGTATGACGGGCCCGTCCATCAAGGGATCTGAGTAGGGGATCCCCACCTCGAACCCGTCCGCCCCTGCCTCGGCCATCGCGGCGAAGAGGCTGGGCGAGGCAGCGGGGTTGGGCAGACCAGCCGTCATGAAAGGGAGGAAAAGGGTCCGCCCCGGCCCGAACAGCGCAGCAATCACCGCAGCTTCGCCTCGATCTGGTGGACGTCCTTGTCGCCGCGCCCGGACAGGCACACAAGCACCGTCTGTCCGGCGAGCGATTCCCGCTCTCGGGCCAGCCAAGCTATGGCATGTGCCGACTCCAGAGCGGGGATGATCCCCTCCATCCTGGCGAGCAATTCCAACCCTTTGAGCGCCTCGTCGTCGGTCACCGAGTCGTATCGGGCCAGCCCGGCGTCACGCAGATAGGCGTGCTCCGGTCCCACTCCGGGGTAGTCGAGCCCGGCGGATATGGAGTGCGCCTCGAGCACCTGGCCGTCGGAGTCCTGGAGCATCAGCGTCCGTGTTCCATGGAGCACACCGGGCGTTCCTGCAACGATCGATGCGCCGTGACGACCGGTGTCGATCCCCTCCCCGCCTGCCTCCACCCCGACGAGCTCGACATCACCGCCGAGGAACGGGTGAAAGATGCCAATTGCGTTCGAGCCTCCGCCGACGCAAGCCACCACCACGTCGGGCGTCTCGTCGGCGAGTTGGACGAGACATTCCTCGCCGATGACCTTCTGGAACTCGCGGACCATCCATGGGTACGGGTGCGGTCCCACCACTGACCCAATCACGTAGTGGGTGTCCTCCACGGTGGCCACCCAGGCGCGCATGGCTTCGCTGACTGCATCCTTCAACGTCCCGGCACCGCTCCCGACCGGAACGACCTCGGCCCCAAGCAGCCGCATCCTCACCGCGTTGAGCTCCTGGCGTTCGATATCGACCTCGCCCATGTACACAGTGCACGCCAGTCCCATGGCGGCGGCGGCGGTGGCGGTGGCGACACCGTGTTGACCGGCACCGGTCTCGGCTATCACCCGGGGCTTCCCCATCCGGACGGTGAGCAGGCATTGACCGATGGCGTTGTTGATCTTGTGCGCTCCGGTGTGAGCCAGGTCCTCACGCTTGAGCAGGACCCGCATCCCCAACTCGGCGGAGAGCCTTGAGGCGTGGTAAAGCGGCGTTGGCCGGCCGGCGAATCCGGTGAGCCAGCGCCGGCAATCGGCTCGGAACCGATGGTCTGACCATGCGTCATCGAAGGCCGACTCCAACTCGGACAGCGCCGGCATGAGGGTCTCGGGGGCGAAACGCCCCCCGTAGTCGCCAAATCGGCCATTGTGATCCGGCCGGTCGAGCGGTCCCGGCGTCACGATCGGGCCGCCTTGGCACGTTCAACGAACCGTCGGACCAGTACTGCGTCCTTCACCCCCGGGGCGGACTCGAGCCCGCTGGAGGCGTCGACACCGAATGGGCGGACACGAGCCACGGCGTTGGCCACGTTCTCGGGATCAAGACCGCCGGCCAGGACGAAATCGCGCTGCTGGTGGCCGATCAGGTTCCAGTCGAATGCCCGCCCCGAGCCTCCATGGCTCCCGTCGGCCGCGGCATCGAGTAGGGGGAGTTGTCCGGCTGGGACGAAACCCAGATCGACAACACCATTGACGCTCACCGGCCGGAGGACCAGTAGGCCGGCCCGTTGCGCCGCCCCTGCGGAGTCGGCGGCGTGGCGCCCGTGGGGCTGGACCGCATCGGACCCGGTCTGCTCAACAGCGACGATGAGCTCGTCCGGCGGCATGTCCACCGTCACGAGGACCTTGACAACGGGGATGCCTCTGCCGATCTGTCTCGCCAGGTCGACCGTGACCATTCGCGGCGAAACGGCCAGGACCAGGCCGATGGCGTCGGCGCCGGCGTCCGCCGCCACCTCGGCGATCTTGCGGTCGGTGACCCCACAGACCTTGACCCAGGTCACGACGGGCCCGCCCGCTCCGGCTCACCGTCGGTGACTAGCTGGCCGGTGAGCAGGGCCACCGCTGCCTCCGGGTCTGCATGGCGCACCAGCATCTCGCCGACCAGCACAGCGTCGTAGCCGGCCGCCGTCATCCTTGCCACGTCGGCCGGCCCATTGATCCCGCTCTCCGCGACCCGGGCCTCGAACCCGTCCAGCCGACTGGCCAGTCGTTCAGCAACCTTCAGATCGACCTCGAACGTCGCCAGCTTCCTGGCGTTGACACCGATGACACGAGCCCCCGCGGCGAGCGCCCGCGTCGCCTCGGCCTCGTCATGGATCTCGACCAGCGCCTCGATCCCAGCCTCCCCGGCTGTGGCGATGAGTTGGGAAAGGGCCTCATCGTCGAGGACGGCGACGATCAAGAGGACGGCGTCGGCCCCGATTGCCCGGCTCTCCCAGACCTGGGCCGGGTGGAGGACGAAGTCCTTGCGAAGCACGGGGATGGTCACCGACGCTGCGGCAGCCTGGAGGTCGGCAGTGCTCCCTGCGAAGAACTCCGGCTCGGTGAGGACCGAGATGGCGGCTGCACCGCCCGCTTCGTAAGCGGTGGCGAGCACCGAGGGGTCTAGATCGGGGGCCAGCGACCCCCGTGACGGGGAACGGCGCTTGATCTCCGCGATCACCGCGGTCCCGGGTGTCGTGACCGCCGCGGTGAGCGACCGCACGGGTCGCGCCTCGAGCGCCGTGGTGCGAAAGTCGTCGATACGAGCGGCCACGTCGGGTATCCGTTGTCGCACGGCTGCGATGATCCGGTCGAGCATTCGGTGGAGACGGTAACGCTGAGGTTCGGAAGCGGTCAGCCTCCGTTGGGGACCAATGGCAATTCGCTCACCCTGGCCGGGGCCGAGCCTCCATCCCATCGCACCTCGACCCGATCACCCGGTGCCACCTCGCGCCGCAGCAAGCCGAGCGCAACAGGGGCGCGGACCGTCAGCGACTCTGCCACCGATGTGACCGCACCCACCTGCCGATCCTCCACCCAGACCCCGGCACCATCGGGAGGGAGCACATTGACCTCGATCACTACACCGCGCAGCAGTCGGTTGACGTGCCCTCGGGAGTCAATCCGAGCCACCAGCTCCTGACCCAGGTAACAGCCTTTGGTGAAGGAGACGGAGTGCTCCACCAAACCTCCCTCCTGGGGGATGGTCCGCTCGTCGACGTCGACACCCATCACCGGCTCCCCCGCCTCGACCCTGATCGCCCGCCACGCCAACGACCCGGCGACGATTGCGCCGGCCGCCTCCAGACGAGCCACCCCCTCCCCGGCCACGAGAAACCTCGGGAGATCGCCCAGCGGCGCCCTCGCCACCAACGTCCCCTGCTCGTCGGACCAGCCCGGCGGCGGGTCCAGCCCCGCCCGTGCCAGGACCTCCTCGGAGGCGGGCCCGATGAGATCGACCATGGGCCGCTCATCGAGCCAAAGGCTCAACTTCACCCGGATCATGTACTGGGTGAGATCGTCGAGCACGGTCTGGGCCACCCCGGCATCAGCCACCATTGCCACCCGCTCCTCGCCACGCAGCAGCCAGAGGAGGGCACGCAGCTTGCCCTGCGGCCCGAGCAGCAACGATCGCGCCACCGCTCCGACCGGCAGCCCCGCTACTTCCTGCGACAGGAGGTCGTCGAGGAAGCGGACGGCGTCCCGCCCCTCGGCGATGACCATCTGGTGCCTGCCGTCGACTACCCCGGCAGCCTGGCGCAGCGCGGCGTACTCGGCGACGACGTCGACGTCACCCCACATCGCCCGCCAACCTCAGTGCGGTCAAGGCTGCGGCGGCCTTGCTCATGGTCTCGTCGTACTCGGCGCTGGGCTCGCTGTCGGCGACGATCCCCGCCCCCGCCTGGACCCACGCGGTCCCCTTCGCCATGACCACGGTGCGAAGGCATATGGCGGTGTCGACGTTCCCCGATAGGTCCAGGTAGCCAACCGCCCCGGCGTAAGGGCCCCGCGCCACCGGCTCCAAGCAGTCGATGATCTCCATGGCCCGGACCTTCGGCGCCCCCGAAACCGTCCCGTGTGGGAAGGTGGCTCGCAGGACGTCGACTGGGCCTATCCCGGGGCGGAGCTTCCCCGACACGCCGGAGACTATGTGCATCACGTGCGAGTACCGCTCGACCGCCATGAGCTCGTCAACCGTGACGGTGCCGTACTCGCTGACCCTCCCCACATCGTTCCTGGCGAGATCGACGAGCATCACGTGCTCGGCCAGCTCCTTGGGGTCGGCGAGCATCTCCTCTTCCAGCGCCTGATCCTCTGCCGGGGAAGACCCGCGGCGGCGGGTGCCGGCGATCGGCCTGCTGTAGACGACCCCGTCGCGCACCCTGGTCATCAACTCGGGCGAGGAGCCGGCGACAGCCACCTCGGGATGGCTCACATAGAAGAGGAACGGCGACGGGTTGATCAGCCGCAGTGCCCGGTAGACGTCGAATGGACTGCCGCCGTAACCGGTGGCGAGCCTCTGGCTCACCACTATCTGGAAAGCGTCGCCCTGTCTTATGTAGTCCTTGGCGGAGCGGACCGCCGCCTCGAAGCGGGGCTGGTCCATCGTCGACTCGTATTGGCCGTCGAGCACCGCCGTCATCCGCGGGGCGGGTCTGGGCCGATATGGCGCCGACGCTCCGAGCCGACGCGATGACTCGTCCAGCGCGGCCACGGCCGCCTCCCAGTCGGCGCCCGGGTCGGGGCCTGGCCGGACGTTGCGCACCAGCGTGACCACCTCGGAGAAGCGGTCGTATGCGGCGAGCGACCCGGCGGCGTGCCACAGCATCTCGGGCAACCCCCGGTCGTCGACCGGCTTGTCGGGGAGGTGCTCGATGTAGCGGACGCAGTCGTACCCGAGGTACCCGACCAACCCGGAGTGGAGAGGGGGCAACCCTTCGAGGTCTGGAGCCGAGAGGCTGGAGAGCACGCGTTGGATGATCTCGAGCGGCGTCCCATCCCAGTCGACATCGACCGCCGGCGAGTCCTCACCCTCGACGGTCACCTTCCCCGACCGAGCCACCAGGGTGAAGAGCGGGTCCCATCCCAGGAACGACCAGCGTCCCCATTGCTCACCACCCTCGACCGACTCGAGCAGGAAGCCGGGACCGTCACCCACCAACTTCTGATATGCGCTGACCGGCGTCTCCCGGTCGGCGAGGATCCGCGCCGTCACCGGCACCACCGGGTGGAGACGCGCCAGGTCGAGGAACTCATCTCGGCCCGGGTTCACCTCCATGGTACGAAGCGTAGGAACCGGCTCGGCCAAGCCAGGACCGCCGGTGTCAAATGCTGTCGATGATCCCGCGGAGCGGGGTCGACTCGAAGAACTCGGTGACCCAGCTTGCGATGACCGAGAGGTTCCCGGTGATCATGATCAGCCCGAAACCGATCAGCGCCACCGACGAGAAGACCCCGATAGCTCGACTGTGGCGTCGCAGCCAACCGACGGCACCCATGGCGCGACCCAGTGCCACCCCGGCGAGCATGAAGGGAACCCCGAGTCCGAGCCCGTAGAAGAGCAGGAGGAGCATCCCCCTCCCCACGCTCTCCTGCACCGCTGCCGTGGTGAGGATGGCCCCGAGCACGGGGCCGATGCAGGGGGTCCAGGCAAACCCGAATGCAACACCCATCATCGGTGGTGCCCACATCCCCAACCGAGTGGGGCGGACGTCGATCCGCCGCTCGCGGGTCAGCCCGGAGAGCCGAGGCGACGTGGAGAGCGACATGACCAGCAGCAGGACGCCGAACCCGACCACCACCCAGCCGGCCACCCGCTCCGCCAGGTCGAGGTTGGCCCTCAGGGCCGACCCGATGGCGGTGGCTCCGGCGCCGAGAGCGACGAAGACCGCGGTGAACCCGGCCACGAAGAGGCTCGTCGCCCGGAGCATCCTGGCGGTTGAGGCTGCACCCGTCTCCAATTCGGCGACGGAGTAGCCGGACATCAAGCTCAGATAACCGGGGAGGAGGGGCAGCACGCACGGAGAGACGAACGAGATGATCCCGGCGCCAAAGGCCACCAAGAGCGGTACCTCGGTCAACGCCGCGCCGATCGGATGTGAGCGGTTCCGTGCCGCATCCGGGCATCTTCCCAGATCGCCCCAAGCGGGTGAGACCCCGTCACGACGCGCCCTGTGGCTAACCTCCGAGGCCATGCCCGCCGAGGAGTCCTGCCCCTCACTCGAGGGGAACCCGCTGGGGCTCATGGGTCCTCGGGAATGCCGTCGACCGCCCGGTCGATCGGCGTGGGCTCTCACCAGGTAGAGCCGTCGGTGAGGCGACTCGTCAGCCAGCTGCTCCCGGTGTCGGCCTTCACCCGCGAGGACCGAAGGGTCTCGGCGGTGATGTGGGTGGCAGCGGTGATGCAGGGCTTCGCCCAGGCACAGGTAATCAACACCCTTCCCTTTGTGCGGCTCAGCCTCGAGGTGACCGAGGGGCAGATGAGCAGCCTTCTGGCCATCGCCCGGCTCGGGGCATTCCTCGCCTTTCCCTTCACCCTCCGCGGCGACAGATACGGCCGTCGCGGCCCCTTCCTGATCGCCTTTGCCATCCTGATGGTGGCGAACGCCGCCACCGCCCTCGCCTACCAGCCCGCCGTCTTTGCCGGTCTCCAGGCGCTGGTCCGGATGGGTACCACCGCGGTCGGCGTCCTCGCGATCGTCCTCATCGTCGAGCAGCTGTCCCCGCAGGTCCGGGCATATGGTCTGTCGATCTACGGGGCGGGTGGCAGTCTCGGCGCTGGGATCGCCCTGATCGTCCTACCTCTAGCTCGGCTCGGGGACCAGTCGTGGCGGCTGCTCTTTGCCGCCAGCGCCATCGGTCTGCTCATTCTCCCTTTCCTGGCCCGTCAGGTGAGGGAGAGCCCGCTGCACGACGAGTACGAGTTGGGCAGGACCGGGTTTCTCGCCCCGCTGGGCGGCGCCAACAGACGCAGCTTCGTCGTCCTTGGGATCAGCTCATTCCTCGCCGCGGCATACACCACCGTGGCCATCTCGTTCAGCTTCGAGCGAATGGTGAACGACGTCGGGCTCTCGATAGGGACTGCGGTCTGGATCAGTCTCGTAGGGGGGACCATCGGGGGGATCGGCTTCTTCATCGGGGGCCGCATCGCCGACGAGGTGGGGAGGCGCGCCGGGACGATGATCGGTTTCCTTTTGGCAGTGGCAGGGGGGTTGGGCCTCTACTGGCTCGACGCCCCCGTCGCCCTCGCCGGGGCGGTCTTCGTCTCCACGTTCGGCGCCTTCGCCGCCGTACCGTCGGTCGGCGCCCAGCGAAACGAGCTCTTCCCCACCGGGCAGAGGGCAACGGCCGTCACCTGGCTCAACAACTTCGGGGTTCTCGGCTCGGTCGCCGGGCTTGCTCTGGGCTCCGCGACCATCGACACCCTCGGCCTCTCCGAGACCGTGAGCATCCTCGCCGTCGGGATGGTGGTGGCGGCTCTGGCGGTCCTGCTACTCCCAGAGACCCGGGGTCAGCCGCTCGGAGCGCTGATCACCGAGCGATAACCGGTCGCCAGCCCCACAGCCCGCGCCGCCACCAGGGCGACGGTCCCGGTCCACACACCAAGCAGCCCCCACCCGAGGGCGACCGCACCGAGCATCACGGCGGACCCGATCGCAGCGGCCGCAACGGTGGTCACGGCGAGGAAAGCGAACCTCGAGGCGCCGAGGTAGATCCCGTCGCCGACGAAGACCAACGCCGATAGAGGCTCGGAGACGGCGATCACTGGGAGGATCACCGCCAGTTCGGTGGAGACGGCGGGGCTGGCGCCAAAGAGCGCGACGATGGAGTCCGCGGCGACAGCGACCAACGCCCCGAGTGCGAGGCCGGCACCGGCGCCCCACCAGAGAAGCCTTACAGAAGAGCGACGAACCTCGATCCGGTCACCCCTCCCCGAGGCGAGCCCGACCATTGCCTGGGCGGCGATGGCCAATGCGTCCACCACGAGAGCGAGCAAGAGCCACAACTGCGACGCCACCTGGTGTGCGGCTACGGCGGCTGTCCCCACCCGGGCGGCCTGGGCAGTGGCCAGCGTGAAGAACCCGACCAGCGCGAAGGTCCGCAGACCGATGTCGCGTCCCGCCCTCAACAGCGGACCGGCCTGGTCGAGTCGGGGGACCGACCATGGGATGTCGCCGCGGCGACGGCTTCGGGCCAGCAGGGCGAGAAACCACACCGCCCCGAGCCACTGGGCCACCGCGGTGGCGGTGGCGGCTCCGGCGATGCCCCAACCGGCGACGAAGATGAGAAGAGGGTCGAGGACGAGGTTGAGCAGGCTGATCGCCACCGTCACCACCAGCGGTGTCCTGGTGTCCTGCAAGCCGCGGAAGACGCCGTTGGCGGCAATGATCAGCACAACCGCCGGCGCTGCCAGCGCGCGGATGCGGAGATAGACCAGCGCCGGATCGGTCACCTCGCCCCCGGCGCCCATCAAGCCGAGGATCGGCTCGGCGAACACCTGGAGCAGCACCATCGCCACCACGCCCGCGGTTATGGCCAACACCACGGCCTGCCAGGCGATCCGGCCGGCGCCGACCGGATCCCCTCGACCGATCGCCCCCGCCAAGAGCGGTGTCGTCCCGTACGCCAGGAAATTGAAGAGGAAGAATGCGAATGAGAACACGGCCGTGTCGACCCCGAGGGCGGCCAGCGGGACCTCGCCGAGTTGGGCGACGAAAACGGTGTCGGTGAGGGATACCAAGGGATCGATCGCCAGCGTCCCCAGCGCCGGGACTGCGAGCCGCAGGATTCGCCGGTCGATGGTCACCCTGCGGGCGCCGCCTCCGTCGGTGGTGTCATACCGGCGTTGTTTTGGCCTGGGGTGTCTGGGCCTGGGGTGTCTGGGCCTGGGGTGTCTGGGCCAGCGTTGTCTGGGCCAGCGTTGTCTGGCCCTGGGGTGTCTGGGCCAGCGTTGTCTGGGCCAGAGTTGTCTGGGCCTGGGGCCGTCTTGTACGGCCAGGGGCAGAGCCTTGCCAGTTCGCATTCGGGGCAGCGCGGGGAACGTGCTGTGCACACGTCGCGCCCGAACTGGATGATGCTCATCGAGAGCTTCGACCAATTGGAGCGCGGGAAGACGGCCTTGAGGTCCTGCTCGATCTTCAGAGGGTTCTGGCCGTTGGTGAGCCCGAGCCGATTGCTCACCCGCCGGACATGGGTGTCCACCGCTATCGCCGGCTGCCCGAATGCCTCGGCGAGGACCACGCTGGCCGTCTTGCGGCCCACCCCGCGCAATGGGACCAGTTCATCGAGCGATGCCGGCACCTCGCCGCGGTGACGTTCCACCAGATCGACGGAGAGGGCAATTATCGACTCGGTCTTCTGGCGGTAGAAGCCGGTGGAGTAGACGAGGCTCTCCACCTCCTCGGGATCGGCCTCTGCCAGGGCCTGGGGGGTCGGGTACCGGGCGAACAAAGCCGGGGCGGTCCTGTTCACGTTTTCGTCGGTCGTCTGGGCGGAGAGAACGGTGACTACCAGCAGCTGCCAGGGGTTCTCGTAGCTGAGCGCGGTGTGGATGTCGGGGTAGCGCCTGCGCAGTCTGTTGAAGATGGCCGTGGCACGGCCCTTCTCCGATCTGGTCGGCATCGAGCCATCGGAGCGGACGATCGGCGGCACCGAGCGAGCATATAGCCGGCCAGATATGGCGGAGCTCAGTCGTTGCCCGCCGGCGATGAGCGGGAAGCGCCGAGACGCCCACCTACGCTCCCCGCTCCGTGGGATCCCGCCGACCACTTGTCGCCTCATTGGCTCTCTGCTTCGCCGCGTTCCTCTTTGGCGCCACCTTCGTCGTGGTCAAGGAAGCCATCACCGTTCTCCCGCCGATGTCGTTTATCGCCTGGCGTTTCCTGCTCGGTGGTGTCGTCCTCGCCTTGTTCGCCCTCCCGAGGACGAGGGCGGTGTGGCGGGACGGGTCGCTACTGGGGGTCCTCCTCTTTGCGGGGTTCGCCCTTCAGACCGAAGGGCTGGCGCGCACAAGCGCATCCAATTCCGGTTTGATAACCGGGCTGTACGTCGTCTTTACGCCCTTGTTGGCCGCGTTGGCCAGCCGTATAGCCGGGCGGCCTGCCGTCGTCAGGATCCCGACGCTGGTGGGCGTATTACTCGCCTTCGTCGGGCTGGCGATGCTGACGGTGGGCGACGGCCTCTCGCTAGCCGCCGGCGATCTGCTCACCGTGGGATGCGCCATCGCCTTCGCCTGCCACATCGTGGCGCTTGCCACAATGGCACCGCGTCACCCGGTTGTCCCGCTCACTGCGGTTCAGCTCCTCGTCACCTCGGCCCTCGCCTTCGTATTGGCGGCCGCGACCGGCCGCATCCAGACACCGACCGACGAGGTGCTGGTGGCACTTCTGCTCACCGGACTGGCGGTCTCTGCGGGTGCTTTCCTCATCCAGGTTTGGGCACAGACGGTGATAGGACCGTCGCGTACCGCAGTCCTGCTCGCCCTCGAGCCGGCCTTCGCCGCCGCCACCGCCGTCGTGGTCCTAGGAGAGCGATTGACGCCGAGAGGGTGGGCGGGGGCGGCCATCATCCTGGTGGCCATCTTCATGGTCCTGGCCCAGCCCGAGGAGCCGGGGGTGATCGAGGCCGAAGCTGTCACCCCCGCCCACTAGCGGAGGTTGACCGCCAGTTGCCGCTCCCGATCGATGCGCCGCGCCATCCGAAGCAGGACTCGGACGGTGGCGACAAGGGCGAAGAGCACTCCGACGAGGATCAACCCGAACTCGGGGCCGGCGGTGAGCCCTGTGGAGCAGGCGGCGATCCCGTCGGGGCACATGCCGAACCCGCTTCCCCCACCGGAGAGGTCGATTAGGACGAGAAGCGGGATTGCCGCCACCACCATGATGACGAGCAACAACACCCCGATCAGTACCCGGATCCAAGTCACAGACACGAAACGAAAGGCTACCCGGGTCCGGTTCCCCTGGGTACGATCCCGCCGGTGCAGGCCTACGTCGAGCCATTCACCGACGACGAAGTGGCCGTTCTCTCCCGGTTCTTCACCAACGTCGATCGCCCCGTCTTCGCGCTGATCAACATGCCCGAGGTGGTCAAGGGCGCCTTGTTCGCTCGCTACAGCCGTAGCGCCAAGTCGCTCCGCCGTCTGTTCTTAGATGAGTTCGTCGCCGACCCGGATGCCGGGATAGATGCCATCGTCGGCGGTGCGGAGCCGGGGCTCGACATCGACCGAGCTGAGCGGCTCTACCAGCGGGTCTTCGTCGAGTACGGCGACGACTCGGTGGCACAGCTGGGCGCCGCCCATCTGGCGGTGGAGCAGGGGTCGAACCTGCTAACCAAGGCCCTGGAGTGGGGCCGGCTCGCCGCCTACCTGGAGCAGAGCACGCGGTACATCCCCTATGACACGCGGCTCGGGGACCGGCACCGCTATGTGATCCCACCCGAGATCCAGGAGTCCCCGCTGCGGCGGCGATACGTCTCATGGGTCGGATCGCTCTTCGACGCATACGCCGAGCTGCTGAGCGGGATGAAGGAGTACTACGAGCGCCGGTTTCCCCTCCCCGACGGCGAATCGCCGCGGCCATGGGCGGTATCGCTTCGAGCCAAAGCGTTTGATGCGGTCCGGGGCGTGCTCCCCGCGGCGACGTCCTCAAACGTCGGTGTCTTCGCCAGCGGGCAGGCGTGGGAGATGGCGCTGGTCAGGATGCGAGCCCACCCATTGGCCGAGGTGCGCCACTGTGCCGATGCCATGCTGGTCGAGCTCCGCCGGGTCATCCCATCCTTTCTCCGCCGAGTGGATGTCCCCGACCGGGGCGAGGCATGGACCGCCTATCTGGCCGACGTCAGGGACCGGCTCGATGACATCGCAGCCGGTCTGAGCGATCCCGACCTCGAACCAGGACCCAGCGTCGCCCTTGTCGGCTGGGATGAGGACGCCGAGACCAAGGTGGCCGCCGCGGCCCTCTACCCGGGAAGCACGCTCCCGGATCAATACCTGCTCGAGACGGTCGCCGCCATGACGCAGGCCGAACGGGCCGCCGTCTTGGCGGCCGCCGTGGGCGAGCGGGCAAACCGTAGGCACAAGCCGGGTCGAGCCTTCGAGCGGGCGTTGTACCGCTTCGACATCATCTGCGACTTCGGCGCATTCCGTGACCTGCAGCGCCACCGGATGATGACCATCGAGTGGCAGCGTCTCGGCAGTCGACTTGGCCACGACACACCGCCCGATATCCTTGAAGCGGGGATGGAGGGATTGTGGAGTGGGGTGATGGAGAATGCGTGTGAGATCCACCATGAGACCGAGGCCGCCTTGGGTGCCGATGTTGCCCAGTACGTGCTGCCTCTTGCCTTCAACATCAGGTTCGTCATGGAGATGAATGCCCGCGAAGCGATGCATCTCATCGAGCTGCGCTCCCAACCGGCGGGGCATCGTGCCTACCGCCAGGTTGCGCTCGAGATGCACCGCGCCATCGAGCAGGTGGCTGGCCACCGGCTCATCGCCGGTGCCATGAAATATGTCGACGGCTCGGACGTGGAGTTGGAGAGGCTCGAAGGGGAACGACGCGCCGAGCAGCGGCGCCACGCTCTTGGAGCGTGATGTGACCGAGGCTTCCCTTCAACTCGATCCAGGAGAGCTGGGCACGCCCCCCCTGGGGCTGAAGCGGTTGACGTTGGCATTCACCGACAGCGTCATCGAACGTAGCTATCAGCTCGTCGCCGGCGCCGCCAACACCCGCGACCTTGTCGTCGGGTTCCTGCTCGGTACCGGCCTCTGGGTGTTCGGAGCATGGATCGTCGATGTCAACACCCCGATCAAGCGGGAACCCCTGCTGGTGATCTGCGGCGGGATGGTCCTGGTCAACATCATCGGGCTGATCGCGGTGCGCCGCGCCCGAACGCTCGACCAGCAACAGTGGCTGGCGGGTGGCATCAACAGCCTCAGCGGGATCGCCCTCCTCCTCCTTGCCGAGCAGGCGCTCTACTTCGGGCGGCTGGCGGTGCCCGCGGTGATGCTCGCGGCGCTCTTCGCCTTCGTGGCGCTCCGGCTCCGGTTCATAGCTGCCGCCGCCGCCGTGATCCCTTATCTGGCCCTCTACGTCGTCTTGGCGATTGACACGTTCGCCGAGTTCCGCGGGCTCGACTTCTTCCTGGTCGGGGCTGCGGTTGTGGCCTCGATCGTTGGCGCTTACACCCTCGAGATCGCCCAACGACGGGTCTTCGCCCAGCAGCGGACTATCGCCGTGCAGAAAGCGGAGATCGAGTTGGAACGGGCGAAGTCTGACCGTCTCCTCCTTGCGGTCCTACCCGCCTCAATCGCCCTGAGGCTGCGCGACGACCTCGGCGTCATCGCCGACCAAGCCGACGAGGTCACCGTGATCTTCGCCGACCTGGTCAACTTCACCCCCTTGGCCGAGCAGATACCACCGGAGGAATTGGTCGACCTGCTCGACTCGGTCTTCTCGCAATTCGACGACACCACTGTCGAACTCGGGTTGGAGAAGATAAAGACGATGGGGGACGCCTACATGGCCGCGGGCGGGCTGCCCGAGCCCCTCGACGATCACGCGGTCCGGGCAATCAGGCTCGGCTTTTCGATGCTCGAGGTGGTGGAGAAGGAGGCGGTCAAACGATCGCTCCCATTGGCGCTCCGGGTCGGGATCCATACCGGGCCGGTGGTAGCCGGAGTGATCGGCAAGCAGCGGTTCTCTTACGACCTATGGGGGGATGCGGTCAACATCGCCAGCCGGATGGAGTCGCATGGTGTCCCAGGGGCGATCCAGGTGAGCGCCGCCACCAAGGAGCTGGTCGAGGCGCAGTTCCCCTGCTTGCTCCACAAGGAGCTCGAGGTCAAGGGCCACGGGACGATGGGCGTCTACCTGGTCCAGCCCCCGATCACCTTTGATCAGGCGGGCAGCTGAGTCAAGTCCGTAGTGGGATGCGGAGGACCAGGTGATCCCCATCCACCTCCCATGTGGCATTCGCCACCAGCCCGAAGTCGGTGAAGTCCACCTCAGCCTGCTCGAGAAAGCGGCGCCTCTCCTCCCCGGCAACAGGCGGCAAGTTCCGTTGCTTGACCGCATCCGCCCGCTCCCTGTAGCGCGCCAGCATCGCATCAACATCGAACTCAGCCACTTGGCGTCCTCGTTTGGCTGGTTCGAAGATACTGCCGTCCGCTGTCCATCGTCTGCCGTCTGGCCGTCTGCCGTCTCTTGAGTAATAACCTCGCCCCCGTGATCGAGCGCAACCTGGTCATCGTCAGTGGCAAAGGTGGGGTGGGGAAATCGGCGGTGAGCGCTGCCATCGCCCTCCTGGCGCAACGCGCCGGTAAGAAGGTCCTCGTCCTCGGGATGACGCCAGGCCCCGGCCTCGCCGCCCACCTGGGTATCGGCTCGCTGGAATACGAGCCGATCGAGGTTCGGCCCGGACTCCACGCCGCCGCCATCGACCGGGCGAAGGCGCTGACCGAGTACCTCCAGGCTCAGATGGGTGTCCCCCAGATGGCCCGATTCGGTCCTCTGGCACGCGCCTTCGATGCCCTTGCATCTACCGCGCCGGGCATCCGCGAGGTCATCACTATGGGAAAGGTGCTCTACGAGGTGAGGCAGCGCCGTTGGGACCTCGTGGTGGCGGACGCACCGCCGACCGGTCAGATCGCCTCGCACCTGGTGGCTCCTCGGACCGTCGCAGATCTGGTGCCAACCGGCCGGATCAAAGGACAGGCGGGCTGGATGGACGCCATATTGGGCGACCCTGAGCGCACCGGACTCCTCCTGGTATCTCTCGCCGAGGAGTTGCCGGTCAACGAGACCAGGGAGACCCTGGCCTGGCTCGACGAGCACCACGTGATCGACGTCCTTCCACCGGTGTTCAACCGGGTGCTGCCAAAGCTCGAAGTGACTGCGGCGACGGTGCGCCGTTTGGAGGAAGGGCCGGTGCGCGACGCCGCCCAACTCCACCGCTCGCTCTACGACGGGCAGCGGGAATGGCTCGATGAGCTGCCCCCCGGCCCGCGCCTCCCCTACCTGTTCGGGGTCAACACCCCGGGCGAGGTGGCGGTGCGCCTCTCCGACCTACTGGAGACGCCGTGACCCGGGCGCTCCTCGTCACCGGTGGCGGTGGGGTGGGCAAGACCACGCTGGCGGCGGGGCTTGCGGTTACGGCGGCACGGCGTGGAATCGAGGCGTTGGTGGTGACTGTGGACCCGGCGCGGCGGCTCGCCGACGCCCTCGGGCAGGTCAAACTCGGATCGGAGCCGGTACGCCATCCGGACGAGCCACGCTTGTGGGCGGCCATGCTCGACGCAACCGCCTCTTGGCGCGCCATCGTCGAGCGTCACGCAACACCCGAGGCGGCGGCACGGCTTCTCGAAAGCGAGTTCTTCACGGCGGCCACGGGTCACTTCCCGGCCAGCCAGTCTTATGCCGCCGCCGAGGAGATGGCTGTCTACCTGGAGGCGAAAGTCTGGGATCTCGTCGTCGTGGACACGCCTCCTTCAGCAGGGGGTATCGAGTTCTTCACCGCCCCCGCTCAGATGGCCGACCTGATCGGCGGACGGCTGCTGCGCTGGCTCACCGGCGCCAGGCTGCCGGGCCGGCAGGTCTTCTTCGATCTGGCGGCTCGACCAGCGCTTCGTATAGCCGACAGCATCCTCGGGTCCAATCTCCTGGAACGGGTTGCGCAATTCCTCATGGACCTGCGCACCACATACGACGGGGTGTCGCGCCGCGCCAAGGAGATCGAGCGGCTCCTGCGACGCAGCTCGACGGTTGTGGTCACCACATCGGACCCGTCACCGATGCGCGAGGCTGTCCGCTTCTTCCTCGAGCTCCCCGAGGTCGCGGGCCGCCCTGCTGCCGTGGTATTCAACCGAGCCTTGCCGGTTGGCTGGGCAGACAGCCACCCGGGCCGCGGTGTCCCCACCGCCCTCGCCGAGAACCTGGAACGCTGGGGCGCCGAGGCTCGGCATCAGGCCGACGTCCGGCTGGAGTTCTCCTCCCGTTACCGGGCGCCTTTGGCCACTGTCCCCTGGCAGCCGACCGCACCCACGGATCTGGATGCTCTGCAAGCCCTGATCGAGAGCGCCGAAGGCCTCCCTGTAACCGATCTCGGGGTTGGGTGATGGTTGGGCCTCGGGTGTTCTCAAGGTGAGGTGAGGTAACCTATCGAAAGTGAGCGACCCCGCTGCGGCCGCCGCCTTCTTTGATCTCGACCGCACCCTCATCAGCGGCTCGTCGGTTTTTGTCTTCGCCGTCGAGGCGTGGCGCGCCGGGGTCGTCCCCACCTCGGAGATTGTGGGCGCCACCGCGGAGGCGCTCGCCTTCCGGATGGTCGGCGCCACCGACGAGCGGTCCGACGAGGTACGGATGAGGATGTTGGCCAAGGTCGAGGGGGCCTCGGTCGCGGAGCTCGATGCCGTGGCGCAGACGGTGCTCCCCAAGCTGGTCGAACGGGTGAGGCCCGAATCGCGCGGGCTGCTCAAGATGCACGCCGATGCGGGGAGGGACACCTGGATCGTTTCGGCGTCGCCCCAGGCCATCATCGAGCCGCTGGCCGAGGCTCTTGCCATGACCGGAGGAATCGGCACCAAAGCGGTGGTTGCCGACGGACGGTACACCTCCGAACTCGACGGCAGCTTTGTCTACGGTCAAGGGAAGGCGGAGGCGATCCAGAAGCTGGTGGCGGAGAGGGGCTACGACCTGGGCCGGAGCTACGCCTACAGCGACTCGGCGTCCGATCTGCCGATGATGGACTTGGTCGGCCACCCCGTCGCCGTGAATCCCGACGGCCCACTGGAGGATGTTGCCCACGACCGGGGATGGCCCATCGTCGTCTTCGCCCGCAAGACCAAGCGCGCCATCGCTCTCGGCACGGCCACGGCCGGCGCCGTGATGACCGCAGGAATCGCCTACGCCCTCGGCCGAAGACACGGCCGAGTGGCCGCACTCGCCGAGACCGTGGCTCTGCTCTCGGACCAATCCGGCCTGGCGCACAGCGTCCGGCGACAGGGCGCAACCCGCGGCTAGATCTCCCAACGGCGCCCTCGCCCAAGTGGGGGGAGAACCCGACGCCGCAGGCGTCCGGGGAGGGGGAACGGCTCTCTACCAAAGGTGCGAAAGCCGCCGGTCGATCAGCGTTGGGAGTTGGCCGGCCCCCATCCCCGCTGCTCTGCAGCGGGGGCATTCCCTCCTGCGGGGGGACGGAGAAGAAAAGCGCTGCTCTGCAGCGGAACCCCTTCCCCCGCTGGCTTGCGATTGGCTGCCGTCTGCGGTCTTCCGTCTGCCGTCTTGCGTCTTCCGTCTCTAAACGATCGCTCCTGCGCCGAAGAGCTCGCGCAGCTCGGCGTAAAGGGCGCTGCGCGGCTCAACCCGGTGCTCGTCACCGAGTCTCAGCACCTTGTGGTTGCCGTTTGCCACCATGTGGAGAAAAACCGGTGATGTGCCCGGATGGTTGCCGAGGATCTCCTTCAGCCGGCCGACCGCCCGCGGCGAGAGGGCTGCGGCGGGAACTTCCAGCCGAACCTCGTCGGCGTTGCGCACCTCGAGCTCCTTGATCTCACGGGCAACCACCTTGATGTCGTCACCGCGGTGATCGAGGCGTCCGGTCACCACGACGATGGCGTCCTCGCGAATGACCCCGATTGCCTCGGCGGCGACCTTGGGAAACGCCACCACCTCGACTGAGCCCTCCAAGTCCTCACATTGGAAGAAGAGCATGGCCTCGCCGTTTCGGGTGAATCTCCGGTTGATGGCGCCGACCATCCCACCGATGGTGACGGAAGCCCCGTCGGGCTGCTCCCACAGCTCCGGGACGCCCAAGGTGGCAGCCCGTCGGAGCGACGTGCCCACCGTCAACAGCGGGTGGTCGGAGATGTACAACCCAAGCATCTCCCTCTCGAAGCCGAGCTTGACCTTTTGGTCCCACTCGCCCCCGGGCAGCGCCAGCACCACCTCGCCCACTTCGGGGGCGTCGCCCCCGAAGAGGGTGTACTGGCCCATCTCCTCGTTGCGCCGCCTCACCAGGGTTGCTTCGAGCCACTGCTCGTAGACGAGGACCAGCGAGCGTCTGGAGTGCCCCATCCCGTCGAATGCACCCGCCTTGATCAACGACTCGATGGTGCGCTTGTTGAGGACCATCGGGTCCACTCGGTCGATGAAGTCCTGGAAGTGAGCGAATGGCTCGCCGGCCATACGTTCCTCGATGATCCGCTGGACCGCCCCCTCGCCGACGTTGCGGACCGCTGAGAGGCCAAACCGAATCGCCCCGTCGAATACCGAGAAGTCCATTTGCGACGTGTTCACGTCGGGG